>JAXJQH010000095.1:0-12891 GCA_036311245.1 Oscillospiraceae bacterium
ATTCCCATCACCCGCTCCATTTTTTTGTAAAAATGCGCCAATAGCTCAGCTGGATAGAGCAACTGCCTTCTAAGCAGTAGGTCAGGGGTTCGAGTCCCTTTTGGCGCGCCATATGGTGGGTGTAGCTTAGTTGGTTAAAGCGCCAGATTGTGGTCCTGGAGATCGTGGGTTCGAATCCCATCTCCCACCCCATATTAAAAAATCGCCCTTTATATAAAATCGCTTGTCGGTTTTGTATTAAGGGAAATTTTATATATAGGGCTGTAGCCAAGTGGTTAAGGCAACGGACTTTGACTCCGTCACCTCGGTGGTTCAAATCCACCCAGCCCTGCCAAAACGAAAATCCTGTCGACTTTTGTCGATGGGATTTTTGTTTTGTATTATTCATTTTTAATTATTCAATATTCATCATTCATTAAAACGGATTTTCGTAATAAATAATAAAGTCGCTTACGCTGATGAATAATTTCGTGTCGGCTTTGCCGACGAATTATAAATAATATGTAGTAGTTCGAACACATAAGTAAAAAAATAAAAGGGCATCGAATTTGTGTTCCCTTTCCAAAAAATCCTCGTACGACAGTACGAGGATTTTTACTTATTACCCCCTTACTTTTCAGCAAAAAATTCGCTCTCTGAGTTTAAAACGCATAGCCTCGAATAATAGTCTACTGTTTGCGGAAAAATAGTGTAAAACTTGCAGGAGGGATAATATGTGTACAGCAGCGACCTACAAAACCAATGACTTTTATTTTGGCAGGACTCTTGACTACGAGCACTCTTACATTGATGAGGTTACGATAACTCCTCGTAATTTTTCTTTTAAATTTCGGGATACAGGGGTGCTCAAAAGCCACTTTGCAATAATAGGAATGGCATATGTGTGCGATAACTATCCTCTGTATTATGATGCGATAAACGAAAAGGGCCTCTGTATGGCGGGACTTAATTTTGTTGGAAATGCATACTACCGAGAGCCATCAGAAGGAATGGAAAACGTGGCGCCGTTTGAATTTATACCCTATATTCTCTCTAAGTGTGCAAGCGTTAAGGAAGCGCGTCAGCACCTTGAAAAGATATGTATAACCGACATCCCATTTAAGAGCGACCTTCCTACCGCGCAGCTTCATTGGATAATTGCCGACAAGAACGAGGCAATCACCGTCGAGTCTGTGCGAGAGGGTATAAAGGTTTATGAAAATCCCGTGGGGGTGCTTACGAATAATCCGCCCTTCCCTATGCAGATGTTTAATTTAAGCAATTATATGAACATTTCAAGCAAAGAGCCGCAAAATCTTTTCTCTGACAAATTGCCCTTAAAGACATACAGTCGAGGAATGGGCGCACTGGGACTTCCAGGGGATTTATCCTCACAATCCCGCTTTGTGAGAGCCGCCTTTGTTAAGTTAAATTCCGTTTCGGGAGATAGCGAGAACGAGAGTGTTTCTCAGTTTTTTCATATTCTTGGCGCAGTAAATCAGCAGCGAGGCTGCTGCGATGTGGGAGATGAGAATTATGAAATTACCATTTACACCTCCTGTTGCAACGCCAACAAGGGAATTTATTACTATACCACCTACAACAATCATCAAATCACCGCAGTTGATATTCACAAGGAAAATCTCGACAGCAATGCTCTGATAAAATATCCTCTCATACTCAGCGAGCAAATATGGACTCAAAACTAATAAGAATATTCTTCCTTTAGCGATTTTAACATAAATATATTTATAGCACAGTCTAAAGGAGGAAAACGTATGAGAGAAATACCCTATGACAGGGCTGCTGCCGTTGCATATGCAAGAAAATGGGCGCTTTCCCGAAATCCCGCCTATTATGACTTTGAAAAAATCGGCGGCGACTGCACCAACTTTGCTTCCCAATGCCTTTATGCGGGTGCGCGGGTTATGAACTATACTCGTGACACAGGCTGGTACTACCGCAGCACCTCTGACCGCGCCGCCGCTTGGACGGGAGTCGAATACCTCTATAAGTTTCTTGTAAACAACAAATCCGTCGGTCCTTTCGGACATATAGTAGATAAAGATAGGGTGCAGGCGGGGGATATTGTGCAGCTTGGGAAACACGGCGGCGGATTTTACCACTGCCCCTTTATTACAGCAGTAAGTCCAACAATATTGGTTGCCGCCCACAGCTTTGATGCCTTTGATATTCCCCTATCCTCTTACACATATGAGGCGGCTCGGTTCATTCACATAGACGGTGTTCGCACGTTATGAAAAAATCCCGCATTATTGCGGGATTTTTTATTATAAGGCTCCATCCCCTTGATTTTATATAAAATTCATGGTATACTTTTAAATCGAATATTTTAATTAAAGGAGTTTCACTTATGTTAGTGCCTATTATTCTTTTAGCTGTAGGCTTTGTGCTACTTATCAAAGGCGGCGACTGGTTTGTTGACGGCGCCAGCGGTATTGCCCGCCGATTTAACCTGCCTGAAATCCTCATCGGTGCAACAGTCGTTTCTATCGGAACCACTCTACCCGAGGTTATGGTTTCGGCAGGCGCTGCATTCCAAGGCAGCGGCTCTATTGCCTACGGCAACGCTATCGGCTCAATCATTTGCAACACAGCCCTGATAGCAGCGCTCACTATTGCTATAAAACCCGGACCTGCCGCAAGAAAAAGCCTTATTCTGCCCGTTGCATTTTTCTTCTCGGCAGCAGCCATTTACTCTGTTACTGCCTACGCTTTGGGGACATTTTCTCGCGCAATAGGCATCGTCTTGCTTTCAACATTTGTTCTTTATATGGCACTGACCATTTTAAGAATGAAGAAAACATCTGCGGCTCTTGAGAGTGTCGGGGAAGCCGACACTGCCGAGGCGATTGAAGCTCAGCTTGAGGCTCACACCGGCGAGGACCACACTGTCGAGTCCGTAGAGGCGGGCACCAAGGACAGTCTTTTAAAGGATATTATTCTTCTGGTTGTCGGCGCTGTTTTGATTGCCGTTGGCGCAGACCTTTTGGTTGATAACGCAATTATAATTGCCGAAAAATTCGGCGTTTCAGAGAAGGTTATCGGTCTTACAATCGTTGCTCTCGGAACATCTCTTCCCGAGCTTGTTACCGCTATCACCTCGCTTGTTAAGGGACACGGCTCACTCTCCCTCGGCAACATTATCGGCGCAAACCTCTTTAACCTTGTGCTTGTAAGCGGCGCAGCGGTTACCATAAGTCCTTTTGAGCTTCCCGTTTCGGGACTCCTCGGCGGCGTTAACTCCTCGCTGGTTTTAGACCTTCCCGTTATGCTCCTGGTAATGCTCATTCTCACAGTTCCCACTATGATAAAAGAGAAACTTTCCCGCTGGCAGGGAGTTTTGCTGCTTCTTATATATGCAGCCTTCTGCACCCTGCAGTTTATAATCTAATAGATAAAATTAAGACGGTGTTACTATGAAAAAGCTTTTATATCTGCACATAGTAGTTCAGATATTCATCGGTGTTTTGAATTTCATTTCCTATCTTTCGGTTTCTCTTTTATATGCGCTTTTGTCACTTTTTGTATCCTCGGTCTCGCTAATTGTGCCAATCATACTACTTAAATTTTTGGAAACCTCTGAGCAGATGCAATCTGAACTTTACCGCCTAAGATACAATTTAGAAGAACTCAGGCGAGAGCTCAGCGGCATAAAGACAGATGAAAATGCAGGCTCCAATGCATCCGTTCAAAGCGCCGAAGCCGCTATTGGAAGCTGGAAATGCATTAAATGCGGAACAGTTAACAAAGAGGGTGCAACCCACTGCGAAAACTGCAAATCGGCTTATTCCTCCGAGGACAACCCCACCTCAGACCCCTCAAAGCCCAAAAAGCTCAACCGCTGGGGAATATAAGTTAAGACAAAGCTCCCGACCGAAATGGTCGGGAGCCTTTGTATTTGCGCAAACCTTCTTGCGTCCGTCTTACTTATTTGATATAATAGTTCTACGAGGTGAGGATATGGAAATTTTTCCTATAGCGCATATACAGACCGATTTTAATGAAAAATTCGGTATTCCGCGCCAGAGCGGCAAGGTAAGAGAGCTGCGGGCACGCATAGTGTTCGAGCCTAAGTATAGAAATCCCGATGCGCTTCGCGGCATAGAAGGATTTTCGCATTTATGGCTTCTTTTTGACTTTTCACTCGCTCACCGCGAGGGTTTTACCCCGACAGTTCGCCCGCCCCGCCTTGGCGGAAACCGCAGAATAGGAGTTTTTGCAAGCCGCTCCCCTTTTCGACCTAATAACATAGGTCTTTCCTCAGTTGAGCTGATCTGTGTAGAAAAAAACGAAAACGAGGGCGATGTGCTTATTGTTTCGGGTGCTGATCTCGTAAACGGCACTCCCATTTACGACATAAAGCCTTATCTTGCCTACACCGACAGTCACCCAAATGCGCGCGGCGGCTATGCCGACGAGGTTTTGGGGCACAAGCTCTCGGTTACAGTTTCAAACGAACTTTTAAGGCTTATACCAGAGGACAAGCGCGAGGCGCTCATTAGCTGTCTATCAGAGGACCCCCGCCCTTCTTATCAGGGGGACGATAAGAGAGTGTATACTATGAATTTTGCATCAATGGAAGTCAGCTTTATTGTTAAAGGCAAGTTTGCCGAAATTATTGAAATTAAAAAATAACTTAAAAATGCTCCGCCAAAACGGGGCATTTTTTTGCATAAAACGGGCATAATGAAACTAAGCCAAAATAGGAGGGATAAATAAATGATAGAAAAAGATACCGTAAGGCTGCTTCGCGAGTGCGATGCGGGCGTTAAAATGGGAGTTTCCTCTATAGAGGATGTTCTGCCCGATGTCAAAAGCGAGGAGCTTAAAAAGCAGCTTGCCGACTGCAAGGACAAGCACGAGGTGCTCTCAGAGGACATCGAAAAGCTACTGCACGAATACCACGATGACGGCAAGGACCCCAACCCCATTGCGCAGGGTATGAGCTGGGTAAAGACCAATTTCAAGATGGCAACCGACAAGAGCGACAACACCATTGCCGACCTTATGACCGATGGTTGCAATATGGGTGTTAAATCGCTTGCCCGTTATCTTAACAAATACGCAGCAGCAGATGAGCGCTCCAAAGACATTGCAAAGCGCCTTATAAACCTTGAGGCGGATTTAGCAGCCGACATAAGAGGATATCTTTAAAAAAATCTCCGCCCAAAGTTTTGGGCGGAGATTTTTTTAGTCTTGTCTGTAGGTTTTTAAGAAATCGCCGATATCGCGCACAGCCTGTGCGAGCTTTTCGGGCTCGGGGAGCATTACTATGCGGAAATGGTCAGGAGTCTGCCAGTCAAATCCGCTACCGGGAACGATAAAGATATGCTTTTCGTGCAGAAGGTCAAAGGCAAACTTTTTATCGCTTGTGATATTGAATTTCTTGATATCAAGCTTGGGGAATACATAGAAAGTTGCGGTGTTTTTAACGCAGGAAATACCCTCTATTTTTTCAAGCTCGCGCATAGTAGCCTCGCGCTGCTCATAAATTCTGCCACCGGGAGAAACCATAGCGCGGGTACTCTCGGGATCGTTTAATGCTGCGGGGATAACAAGCTGAGTGAGTGCGTTGGAGCAAAGGCGCATAGCAGCAAGCTGGAATATTCCCTCTAAATAGTCATCTGCCCTGCCGCGAGCGCCGCTGATTACCATCCATCCGCAGCGGAATCCGCAGACACAGTGGGACTTGGAAAGTCCGTTCATAGTAATGACAATCTGGTCGGGAGCGAGGGATGCGGTAGAAATGTGCTCTACCCCGTCCATAGTAAGGCGGTCATAAATCTCATCAGAGAAAAGGATGAGGTTGTGCTCTTTTGCGAGCCTTACAATCTTCTCTAAAATCTCCCTTGGATAGGTGGCGCCTGTGGGATTGTTGGGGTTAATAATAACGATAGCGCGGGTTTTGGAAGTTATTTTCTTCTTCATATCCTCGATATCGGGATACCAGTCAGATTTCTCATCACAAGTGTAAAAAACGGGTTTGCCGCCTGCGATATAAGCCGAGTTACTCCACAAGGAGTAGCTGGGAGCGGGCATTAAAAGCTCATCGCCGGGGTTTAAGAGCGCGGTGAGCGCCATTGAAACAAGCTCGCTGACACCGTTTCCGATATAGATATCATCGGGGGTGATGCCCATAATGCCTTTTGAAAGGTGATATTTGCATATAGCCTCACGAGCCTCAGGCATACCCTTAAGGTCACAGTAGCCAACCGCCTTATCGGCATTGTTTAAAAGGGCATTGCGAACGCTATCAGGCATAGTAAAGCCAAAGGTTGCAGGGTTTCCTGTGTTTAAGCGGAGTACGCTTGTTCCCTCTTTTATCATTCTCTGTGACTCGGTGTAAAGCGGGCCGCGAATATCTGAATGTACGTGTTCAAGTTTAAGTGCGCGGTCAATCATATTTATTCTCCTTTTTGTTAATAATCCAAAGTATACAGTTATTATAACGGCTTTAGCAATTTTTTTCAATAGATTTTTTTACATTTTTAAAGCAGAAGTTTTTTGGCGCTCTTTCAAATGATATTCCCATTTTCATAAATAAAAATTGGCGCGGCAAAGACGCGTCATACTTATTACCTATTACTTCCCAAAAATCCCAAAAGTGCGAAGGTAAGAGGTAAAGAAAACGGCAAGACCATTTTGTGATCTTGCCGTTATGCTTTACATTTAGTTCCCTACGCCGAGCAGGGCTTTAAACTTCTGTAAGAAGTCGGGGGGGTTGAACCATATAGTTCAGCATTGCTTCTTCAGTTATTACTTGCGGTGCTTTTGTATTGACAAAAAACATGCTTAACATTATAATTATACGTATAATATTGGAGGTGACGAGACAGATATGAAATTTCAAAAAGGCATTACTGTGACAGGGATACATTGCGAACCGAGATGGGCTTATCCAATTTATCATGAGCGGGCTGTAAAAAAAGAAGATTTTATCAGGATTCGTGACATGGGCTTTGATCATGTACGTTTGTTGGCAGAACATGATGCTTTGATGACAGAAGATTTCCCCCCTGTTTGGAAAGAAGATGGATGGACCAGATTGGATGAAGTAATTGGATGGGCACAAGAAAGTGGTCTGGAAACAATCATTTGTATGCGTTCTGTTCCGGGGTACTGTTATCGAAATGCGTATCATTTGATTGATCAGGCGAATACACTGTTCGAATGCATAGCGCAGCGGAAGATGTTCCTGGAGTTGTGGCAAAAGATTGCTTTGCGTTATAAGGATAGAGGCGACGATGTGGCTTTTGAATTGCTGGATCGCGTTGGAATGGTTCATTATTTTAATGGCATTTTGATGAAGGGATGCGGATGGAATAATCTTGCCGGTCTTGCCATTGATCAAATCCGTGAGATTTCACAGGATCGTTGGATTATACTGAATGCAGACGGATTTGGAAGCCCGGAAAATCTGCAGGATCTTTCTGTTTTGGAAAATGACTCTAAAATTGCCTATGCGTTTTCTTTTTATAAACCAGAACTGTTTGCGAAACAGGCGGCATTTAATCACCAGATAATCGTAGATTATAATTCCCTAACCCACAGTATCAAATCAGAGCTGATTTATTATCCCGGCATTATTCCAGGAATAGAGAAATTTCTGGAGAAGTTTCCGAAGTATAAAGCTTCCCTAGGTCATTATAAGAATGCTCCCATGGATGATACATTGCTTGAAACAGTGGATTTCGCCCCGGTTGCGGAATTCCGTAAGAAGTATCCGGATAAAGTTCTTTATATGAATTCCTTTGCCTGTGTGCAGTATGCAAATCCGGATTCCAGAAGCAACTGGCTTCGTTGCGTGGTTGGTTTATGCGAAAAATACAATATAGGTCAGTGCTATTATCGTTATCTGGGCAGCCGTTGGGGAATCGTGGATGCACTGGATGAAACATATATAGACGAGATTGCACTGGAAGCAATGTTTCCTGAAAGGAGTAAATGATCTGTGCGTAAGATTGAATTTAAGAAAGGTATCAATATAGCAAACGAATTGTGTGCATGGACGCAGTTGGATGGACAGCTGTTTATGGGTATTGATAATTCGCAGCTACTGACAGACAGGGATTTTGAAGTTTTTAAAGAATGGAAGCTGGATCATATTCGGGTGATGATAGACTTCACTGTTTTGATGGAATCTACAGCACCATACAACTGGAAAGAGGACGGGTGGCAGAAGGTTTCAGAAACCATTGAAATGGCACGCAAGCATGAGATTGGTGTTGTATTGGATCTTCACTCCACATTGGGAATGGAGTTCCAGGAAGGCGGATCTGCCAATGGTGTTCGCAATGATCTGCTCAATAATCAGGAACACCAGGATCTGTTGTGCAGAATATGGGAGAAATTTTGTGTTCATTGTGCCGAGACCGAAGATTTCGTTGCCTTTGAAATTCTCAATGAAATGGTTCGTGATGGCGGCGTGGGCTGGAATACAGTGGCTTTGCGAGTTATTGATCTGATTCGTAGCTATTCCAAAGAAAGAAAGATTATTTATGGCGGTGCACACTGGAATTCCGTATTATCTTTGAAAGATATGGTTATTTTGGAAAATGACCCTAATATCATATATAATTTCCATTTTTACAAACCTCAGATCTTTACACATCAGATTCTACAGCAGGATTTTAAACGTGCATTGAAAAATAATATGACAGGCGGAATGCGGTGGAGATATCCCGGCAGCTATCCCCGAATGGAATTCTATGAAGGGGTAGGGAACCTGCCCATGAAGAACGGGGTTCCCTATATAGATCGTCAGGTTATACAACAGGGTTACCTGGGAGCGTTATATGAATTTCGAAAAGAGCACCCTGAGCTAACAATATACTGCGGCGAATTTGGCGTGAATCAATTTGTTCATGGTGATTCAAGATATAATTGGCTACGTGACGTTATTGATGCATTCCGAGAGAACAATGTACATATGTGTTACTTTATGTATAAATGGCCTGCATGGGGAATACTGAATCCGTATGATTTCACCCAGTATGACCGCAAACTCATTCAATTGCTTAATGAGGAGGCTTAATTAAGAAAAGGAAAGAAACTACGATTGGCTGTTCATCGCGGAGTGCGGCGCACAGATCTACCCCGATACCGTGTACACATGGGTACATAAGGTGTGTGACGCGGCAGGACTGCCTCATAGAACGGTGCATTCCCTGCGGCATACCAACATCACCATGCAGATCGCAGCGGGCGTACCGCTGGTCACAGTGGCCTGTTGAGCAGGCCACGCGCGAACCAGCACCACAACGGACATCTACAGCCACTTCCTAAAGAGCTCCGATAAAACGGCAGCAGAAAAGCTGGAGCAGCTATTCGAATAACGGACAAAGCAAAGCCACCACTCAGTCAAAGCTGGGTGGTGGCAAATTTTGTTTTTGGTATGGCGGTGGGGAGCGATCCCACTTTACAATCGCCCACGTGTGAATGCAGGTTACACCATCTTTGCAATCAACAGATACAAGTTCACACACAATGACTGTTGACAGCCTGGCACCCCCTACGCGAATCGAACGCATAACTAACCCTTAGGAGGGGTTTATTATATCCATTTAACTAAGGGGGCATATGCTACCCAAATATATTACTACACAAATTCCCGTTTGTCAATTATAACAGTGCTGTTTTTATTAAATTGACTTTTTCTCTCGGGCGTGATAAAATACATAATATAAATTAGATACAAAGGAGATTTTCTTTATGAAAATCGTTGTTTTAGACGGAAAAGCGCTTGCCGCCGATGATTTAACCTATGATGCCTTTAAAGAGTTTGGGGAGGTGACGGTTTACGAAAACACACCTCACGACAAAGCTATCGAGCGCATCGGAAATAGCGATGTTGTTATCACAAACAAGGTTCTTTTAACAAAGGATGTTATGGACGCCTGCCCCTCTATGAGGCTTGTACTCATTATGGCAACGGGCTACAATATCATAGACCTTGAGGCGGCTACCAGCCGCGGAATTACTGTTTGCAACATTCCCGCCTATTCCACAAACGCAGTTGCACAGTATGTTTTTGCCTGCATATTAAATTATTGCAACAAGCTTTCTGAGCACAATGAGAGTGTTCAGGCGGGAGACTGGATAAATTCCGACACCTTTTCATATCGCATTGCGCCGCTTTATGAGCTTGCGGGCAAAACTCTCGGTATAGTGGGTTTTGGCGCTATTGGAAAGGCGGTTGCCAAAATTGCAAAAGCCTTTGAAATGAATATTTTAGTTTATTCAAGGACCATATATCCGCAGTTTGAAAGCAGCAATCTCAGATTTGTTGACTTAAATACCCTGCTTGAAAACTCAGATTTTGTTTCACTGCACTGCCCGCTTACTGCGGCAACACAAAATCTCATAGGCACAGATCAGCTCTCGCTTATGCGTCCGCACGCTATGCTGATAAACTCATCGCGTGGCCCTGTTGTAAACGAGCAGGCGCTCGCCGACGCCCTAAAGAACGGCAAAATTGCCGCAGCAGCGCTTGATGTTCTATGCCACGAGCCTATGCAGGACTCTTGCCCACTAAAAGATGCTCCCAACTGCCTCATCACCCCGCATATTGCCTGGGCACCCTTAGAAACAAGGCAGCGGCTTATGGACATCGCGATAGAAAACCTCAAATGCTATCTTGACGGTGTTCCTCAGAATGTCGTAAACAATCTTTAATAGCAAAAATCGCCAAGCCTTCTGGCTTGGCGATTTTTATTCATATACCCTTTCAACACGCTTTGAAATATCGCATGCGACCTGATAGTTTATAGTTCCGATAAGCTCTGCAAGCTCATCTGCCGTAATCTCACTGCCCAAAAGCTCTGCCTCAGATAAAAACTGCGCTGCAGGAATATCGGTTACATCTATCATCATCTGGTCCATACATATTCTACCTACTATTTTAGCCCGTCTTCCCGAGATGCTCACACTTCCCGCTCCAAGGGCGCGATGATATCCATCGGCATAGCCGCAGGGCAGGGTTGCTATGCGCATATCCTTTTCTGCGGTAAATGCAGCACCATAGCTAATGCTGTCACCTTTATTAACCCATTTTATGTGCGAAATCGGCGCTTTTAGCTGCATAGCGGGTTTAAGCCCCTTATAGCTTTGTTTATCCTGCGGATTTGGGCAGAGGCCATAAAGCGCAATACCTACTCTTACCATATCCATCTGAAACTCGGGATACCTGAATACAGCGGCACTGTTTGAGCAGTGGCGAAGTCCTATCTTTATCCCTGCATCTTCAACATTCTTTAAAAATGAGCAGAATTTCTTATACTGATTTTCGGTATAAGCTCTGCCGCCATCATCGCACTTATCGGCGCAGGAAAAATGTGTAAACGCTCCCAAAACCTCTATTCCCGAAAGCTTTGCAGCCGATATTGCCTCATTTGCATCCTTAAAGCCTATTCTGCCCATACCCGTATCAAATGCAAGGTGGGTTTTTACTGCCCTACCGCATTTCTGTGCATTTTCAGAAAGCTGTTTTGCAAACTCTGTTCCATACAGAGCCTGAGTTATATTATTATTCGAAAGAATTTCAGCATCGGATGGGTGGGTAAAGCCGAAAATGAGAATTTCCGCGTCGGGCAGTGCCTCGCGTAATTCAAGCGCTTCAGAAAGGCAGGCAACACCAAAATATCGAACTCCAAGGGTGTACAGCTTTTTTGAAACCTCTACCACCCCGTGTCCATACGCATCGGATTTCACCACCGACAAAATTTCGGTTTTGGGAGAAAGGTGCGATTTCACAACATTGAGGTTATGCTCAATATTTTTAAGGCTTATAAATGCAGTTGTTTTTTTAAGCATATCCGCTCAATCCTTTTTGAAATTATGATAACGAAAAATCCTCTAAGCTTTTATGCAGAGGATTTTTTTGAATTTATGCTACTTTTGCAAGTGTTACACCTTTATAATAGTGGCATACAATTTTCTCAAAGTTCCAGCCCTGTTTTATAGCATAGAAATGCGCACCCCACTGGCTCATTCCGACACCGTGTCCATAACCCTTGGTGGTGAAAACGAATTTGCCGTTTGAATACTTAACATCAAAGCAAGCACTTCTCAGGCCGAAAATGCTTCTGACATTTTTGCCGGTTGTAGTCTTGCCCGCAATAGTTATCTTATTTATATAATTTCCACTTGTATAGGCACTGTTATTCTTATCGTGGAACTGAAACCAGGTTGACGGGTCGCCTGACGGTGTAACACCGAGATGGTCTTGAATCTCCGCCTTGACCTTTGCCTCTGAAATTGTTTTATTCACTTTATAAACAGCCTTTGACTGTGCGGTATCTGCCAGATAATCATATTTACTCTCTACAGCTACAAGATATGCTCTTGCACCGCCCCAAACCTCTTTAGAAGACTGAGTGCTTCCTGCAGAGCAGGCATGGTACGGCGAGTAAATAGCCTTACCATTATAGGTCATAATAATATTATAAACCTCTTCGACCGCCTGATTTACCTTGCTCGGAATGGTACTTTTATAACCAACAGACGGAGTATCGCCGTTATCGTTATAGAATTTTATATAGGTGTGGGTTGCTACAACTTGAGACTTTATTGCTTCAAGTGTCATGGCGTTGTTCATTTCATTGGCAACCACATGTTTGAGCGCTTCCTTGACAGGAAGGCTATAGGTAGTTGAGCCTGACTTAAATCTGAGCACCTCGCCCGATGAATCACTATGCGTTGGTAGAACGGTATTTGAAAGATATTTAACCGTCGGTGCTGGTGTGGGCGTATCAACATTAAGCGGAAGCAAATTAAAAAAAGTTGTATGCGCGCTTGCCGCCGCGGAAGGCGGGGTTGTGGTGTTTTCAGATGAAGGTTTCTGAGAGCTCTGCTGTGAACTTTGTTGTTGGGAGCTTGACGGCTGAGAGC
>JAXJQH010000096.1:0-14085 GCA_036311245.1 Oscillospiraceae bacterium
AGACGGGAGCCTGAGGCACGGGGATAAAGCAGCATGCGCCGCCTACAATAAGTCCGATAGAGCCTGCCCAGATGTAAGCCAAGAATTTGTTTTTCTTGTACTTGCGTCTGTCAGCATCGATTATCGAGCCGATAAGGGGATCGTTGATAGCATCCCATACCTGAACAATTACGAGAAGAAGTGAGTACCAAAGACCCATTCCCATAACCTGTGTCCAGAAAAGTGCCATTGTGCCCTTGAGCGCAAAGCTCATGTTGCAGCCAAGGTCACCTGCGGCATATGCCACACTGTCGCGCATACCGAACTTACGGTAGCCTTTAGCATCAAGTTTGACTTGTTTAGCCATAGTTTTCCCTCTTTTCAAAATTTTTTCGTTCTTTGGGCATAATAACCCTTGAGATTATGATAACAAATTCACAATTTTTTAGTTAGGAAAATTTTAAGATTTATTTGCATTATTTTTTATAAAGCGTTGAAAAATTCTGTAATTTATACTATAATATAGCAAATAAGCATTGTATCTTGGGGAAAATCACCAAAAAAGCGAGGAGGATTTAAACATGTTCTACAATGCAGAGCTCTGCTTCGTTAAAGAGACCTTTGCAAAATGCCGACTTCATACCCGTCTGGTAACGCTTCGCGATATCCCTGATAGCGCTCCTCTGCCCGAAAATTCTGCCGATTTTGGCAGCGGTGACCTTTTTTGGATGAAAGAGCACATTTTAAGGGCGCAGGAGAACACCTTTTATAAACTTTCAGATTTTTTTGGCTGCTGTTATATCTTTGTGCTGCTGCCCGACATTGAGGATACCACCTATTTTATCATCGGTCCTTATCTTACAGCAGAGCAAAGTGTAGAAACACTTTTGGAGCAGGCAGAGCAGGTGGGCTTTTCCCCCAAGCTCGCCTCCCAGCTTAAAGAATATTACAGCGGTATTCCCTATCTTCCCGAGGCATCGCCCGCCTTTGCTATGCTCGATGCTTTCGGCGAGCTTATTTTTAAGGGAGCCGAAAATTTTTCACTTGTTGATATTGAAAAGGAAAAGGCGATGTCCCCCTCTCCCATAACCATTTTAGGCGGTCAAGAAAAAGACAGCCTTGAGCAAAAGCGCAAGCTAATGGAAATGCGCTATGCGCACGAAAACGAGCTTATACAAGCAGTGCGCTTGGGGCTTGTGAGCAAAGCGGAAATGCTTTTGGGGAGATTTAGGAATTTCTCTTTCGAGCAGCGACTTTCCGACCCTGTTCGAAACCTTAAAAACTACTGTATTATAATGAACACTCTACTCAGAAAGGCTGCGGAAAGCGGCGGTGTTCACCCCTTGTATCTTGACAGCGTTTCTTCGGATTTTGCCCAAAAAATCGAGCAGCTTTCGGATGTTTCTGAAATAGAAAAGCTGATGAGCGAAATGTTCCGCTCCTACTGCCGCCTTGTGCGCAAGCATTCTATGAAGGACTATTCACCGCCCGTTGCACGCACCATTATTTTAATTGACTCCGACCTCACATCGGACTTAAGTCTTTCAGCGCTTGCCCGCGCTCAGGGAGTCAGCGCAAGCTATCTTTCTGCGCTGTTTCGCCGCGAAACGGGGCAGACACTTACCGACTATGTCAACAGTAAGCGGGTAAAGCTTGCGATGCAGCTCTTAAAAACCACCTCGCTTCAGGTGCAGACCATTGCGCAGCACTGTGGGATTTTTGACATCCACTATTTTTCCCGTATTTTCAAGAAGTATGCGGGAAAGAGCCCCAAAGAATACCGCGAAAGCTGATTTTTCCTCCTCTTTTTAAAGCGGTGGTTGTTTTTCTGTGCAAAATAGAGTATTATAGTTAAGGCAAATTATGGCAGAGTGCTCTGCCAATTAAAAGGAATGATTTTTTTTGAAAGAAAAGCTAAAGCGCAGCTGGGTACTGTTTCTGACCTTTTTCAAGATAGGCGCCTTTACCTTCGGCGGCGGATACGCTATGATTCCGCTTATTCAGAAAGAGATTGTTGAGAGCAAGGGCTTTATAACCGACGAAGATATTCTCGATATCTTTGCCATCTCTGAATCCACCCCTGGACCTATTGCAATAAATTCGGCAACCTTTGTAGGATACAAAATTGCAGGAGTTTTCGGCTCTTTTTGCGCTACTCTCGGTGTTGTACTACCGTCCTTTGTTGTGATTTCGCTCATTTCACTGGTGCTTCGCGAGTTTTCAGAGATACAGGCAGTTAAATTCGCATTTCGAGGAATTCGCGCAGGCGTGCTTGCACTTATTGTTAAGGCGCTTATATCGATGTATAAGCAATGTCCCAAATATGGCTACACCTATATCCTGATGGGAGCGGCGCTCCTGCTCTCGGCATTTGTTAATATTAACGCCATCTATATCATTTTAGGCTGCGGCATTTTAGGGCTTATCGCCTCGCTCACAGCCGAGAGGAGGGCAAAGAAATGAACATTTTTCTTGACCTCTTTTTAACCTTTTTCAAAATCGGGCTTTTCACCTTCGGTGGCGGTTATGCTATGCTTCCCCTTATTTTAGAAGAGGTGGAGTTGCACGGCTGGCTTCCTCAGCAGGCGCTCATTGACTTTATTGCCGTCAGCGAGTCCACCCCCGGTCCCTTTGCCATCAACATCGCCACCTATGTCGGCTCTGAATTGGGCGGACTTTTCGGCTCGTTTTGCGCCACGCTCGGCGTTGTGCTACCGTCATTTATTGTTATTCTCATTGTGGCGCGTTGCTATGAAAAATTTAAGGAAAGCCGCTATGTCAAAGGTGCACTCAACGGTCTTAGACCCGCCGCTATCGGCCTTATCGGCTCGGCGGTTTTGACTACTGCACTTGAGATTTTCTTTCCCGCAGGCTTTAGCAATATTTTAGGCATTGTCCTTTCGATTGAGTTTATTTCGTCACTTTTGATTTTTGCCCTTGCTCTTTTTCTTATTCTTAAAAAGAAAAAGCACCCTATTATCATAATCCTCATTTCGGCAGCCCTCGGCATAGCCGCAGGCTACCTGCCGATGCTGTTTTAATCAAAAACAAAACGGGCAACACCGCTTGAGCCTATCTCACACGCAAAGATTAATTACTGCTTTTTCTTTATTTTCGGAAAGCTCTTTAAACCGCGCCGCGCCGCGCCGCCAACAATATATTTAACATAGGTTACAACATAGTCGGCGTTATCTATCATCCACATATTACGCCTGCTTATGGCATAATTGGGCGGCACACCCTCAAGCCCGTCGGGATAAATTGTATCGGTATAATCTGTATAATCAAATTCCCCTATTTTTTTCGGCATATAGGCAAGAACCACCGCATAATCTATATGCTAATATTTCTCCTTTAATAGCCTTAGGTTTTTCCTTACCATATAATCAAAATTTTCATTGTTGCCCACATAAAACCTATCAACACCTTTATTTTCAATTAAATCCATCAGAGCCAAGCGCAAGCTTGGCTCTATTTCTTTTGGTGCGTCTCTATGTCCAAAGAATGTGCAAGTCATATAATCACCCGAAAGTTAAATTTAGTATACTTGTTTTAAGTATACTAATAACATTTTTTCACAAAAACATCTTAAAGTATACTTAAATTAAGATTTTGTGGTGATAATATGAGAAATAAGACAAACAAGCATTTAGGAATAGAGATTGACCCGCATCTTCACAGCAAGCTGCGTTATATTGCAAAATATGAGGACCGCTCTATAAACGGACAGGTTTTATATTTAGTTCGTCAGTGTATACGAGAGTTTGAAGAGAAAAACGGCGAGATTAAAATAGATGCAGAATAATTTTTTTGCAGAAAAACGGGCGCCTTAAAAAGCGCCCCTACAATGTAAAAATATATTTTGTGCAAACAAATTGGACCGTCGGGGACGCCGGTCCCTACATTTTTCACTATTCATTATTCACTAAAAAATCCCCTCAAAGGAGACACTTCGTAAAGAAGTTGTCTCCTTTTTCGATGCAAAGAGAAAATGACACTTTCAGAAATTGAAAGTGTCATAGTGAGTTACATATTTTGAGAAAGGTAACACTTGCCGGAAATAAAGAGTGTTTTTCTCGGCAGGTTAAGTGATATTGCAAACTATCGTTTGCAGTGATATTTTTGCCTTACGGCAAAAGTGATATTATATTCGCCCTTAAAACTGCCGAAGGCAATAACACTCGGCGGTTAGCCGAATACCACTGCGAAGCAATATGACTCGCCGTCAGGCGAATATAACTGTGGCACCTTCCTTACGGAGGGTGCCACAACCGAGGGGGATTTTTGTATGTACTTTATGCGCCTGCGTAGCTCTTAGAGGTGTCTGCGAAGACAGCCTTAACATTATCCTTTGTCTTGGAGGTTGCGATTCTCTTTTTGAGCTCTTCATAGTGAAGGTCCTCATCAAAGGGAAGCTCGATCTCCTTGCCCAGCCATGCGGAAAGGTGGATAGCATTAGCGATGGCAACACCGTTGATGCCCTCTTTACCGTCTGCAACAAGAGGCTCGCCTCTGAGGATTGCAGCTGCCCAAGCATTGAGAACGCCGTTGTGCTGAAGATTGAGTCCATCAGTTTCAGGCTCAAATACATCGGTTTTGATAGAAACGAAAGCTTCGCTGGAGGTTTTGATAACATCGGTTGCGCTCTGTTCGAGCTCATAAACGGTGAGTTTATCGTTCTCAACAACAAGCTTTGCCTTATCCATCTGGATTTCAAAACGGTTGGTACCGCAAGCGTCACCAGTCGAGGTGATAAATACGCCTGTAGCTCCGTTTGCATACTCTACATATGCGGTAACATCATCGTCAACCTCGATGTCATGCCAGTTGCCGTTCTTGACCTGAGCCTGAACCTTAACGGGCATTCCGCAAATCCACTGCCAGAGGTCGAGCTGGTGGGGGCACTGATTCATAAGAACGCCGCCGCCTTCGCCTGCCCAGGTTGCTCTCCAGCTACCAGAATCATAATAGAACTGGGTGCGGAACCAGTTGGTGATGAGCCAGTTAGTACGGCGGATTTCACCGTATTTGCCGCTCTGAACAAGCTCTCTCATTTTGCGGTAAACGTGATTGGTGCGCTGATTAAACATAACACCGAAAACAACATCGGGATACTTATCTGCGATTTCGTTCATCTCGCGAACCTGCTTTAAGTAAACACCTGCGGGCTTTTCAACCATAACGTGAATACCGCGCTTCATGCACTCAATAGCATATTCGGGGTGGAAATAGTGGGGGGTTGCAATGATGCAAGCCTCTACAAGACCGCTGTCAAGAAGCTCCTGTGCGGTTGCAAAGCGTGCAACACTCTCAGGAAGGGCCTCTTTTGCCCACTCAAGACGCTCGGGGTTTGTGTCAGCAACAGCTACAAGCTCCATATCGGGGCAAACGCCCTCTTTGCAAAGTCTGTTTGTTGCGTGTCCGCCGCCCATGTTACCGATACCAATAATACCGACTTTCAATTTTTTACTCATTTTTTCTCCTCCTTGGCGCTTTTTGCGCAAAGTTATTATGGCTGCCGCGCGCTAGTTGCGCGCGGCTAAATTAGGAACGCTTTTATTTTGTAACCTTTTCAACGATTGCCTTAAAGGTCTGGCAGGCATAGTCGAATGCCTCAGGCTTGGAGGCAAATCTAAAGCTGCCCACATTGCTCTCCTCGCCCTCGCGCTCAAGGCTCTTCAGCGCGGTGAACTCATAAAGGTGGGGCTCAACGGTGAATGCGTTTCCGCCGCCCTTTATAAATTCGCCTACGATATACTCAATACTTCCAATGCCCTCTCCGGGAGGAACAACCTTGTTGTCCTCGTCGGCATCCTTAATGTGCATATACTTAATGCGTGAGCCGAGAAGCTCCCAAGCCTTTTTGGTGTCAACACCGCACTGAATAAAGTTTGCGGGGTCATAAATAGCTCCGAGACCCGAAACGTGCTCAAGAATGTCAAGGCAGCGCTCAGCGGTATCGCCGTAGATGCCCTTTTCGTTCTCGTGGCAGAGGGTAACACCTGTTCCCTTTGCAAGCTCAACCATCTGAGAGAGACGGTCCATAACTTCATTTCTGTAGTTAGCGGGGTCACTTCCCTTAGGAATGTAGAACGAGAACATACGGATGTTTTCTGAGCCTAAGATATTTGCAAGCTCTATTGTGTGCTTAACCTTTTCAATATGGGGAGCAAACTCGTCCTTTTCAATGTCAATTTTACCGAGAGGTGAGCCGAGCGACCAGACCTTGAGGCCTGCATCGTCAAACTTTTTCTTAACTTCTTTTGCCTTTTCGATAGAAATATCAGAAATACTTTCTTCGTCAACGGTTCTCATTTCGACGCCGTCGTAGCCGTTCTTTTTAAGAGCAACTATCTGGTCATCAATATAACCGCTGGATTCATCAGCAAATGCGTAAAAACCGATTTTGTTCATTTTTATACCCCCGAATATGCGGAAAATCCGCCGTCTACAGGAACGGTAATTCCTGTTACAAAGCCTGATTTCTTGGAATCGAGCAGCCACTCAAGAGTTCCGAGAAGCTCCTCTGCCTCACCAAAGCGACCCATAGGAGTGGAGCGCAGAATTTTGTCGGTTCTGGGAGTGGGTGTTCCGTCCTCGTTAAAGAGGAGTGCTCTGTTCTGGTTGGAAACAAAGAATCCGGGAGCAAGTGCATTTACACGGATTCCCTCTTTTGCAAAGTGAACTGCAAGCCAGGAAGTAAAGTTGGTGATAGCAGCTTTAGCAGCAGAGTATGCAGGGATTTTGGTGAGGGGACGGTAAGCATTCATAGAAGAAATGTTCAGAACGCAGCAATCCTCTCTGCCGAGCATATCGGTCATAAATACCTGACTGGGCAGAAGTGTGCCCTTTAAGTTTAAATCGAAAACAAAGTCAAAGCCTCTTTCCTCGAGGTTAAAGAAGGTGAGGAATTCGCTTGCACTCTCGTCACCCTCGACATACTCCTCGTGAAGAGTGGTAGCGCGGGGATTGTTTCCGCCTGCGCCGTTAATGAGGATATCGCACTTTCCAAGGTCCTTGAGAACCTGTGCGTGCACAGCCTCGATGCTCTCTCTCTCGAGAACATTGCATTTATAAGCAAATGCAGTGCCGCCGGCAGCCTTGATTTCATCGGCAACCTTCTGTGCAGCCTCAACATTGAGGTCAAGAAGAGCAACCTTATCGCCCTGCTCAGCGAGGAATTTTGCAAAGCCGGAGCAAAGAACTCCGCCTGCACCGGTTACAACGACAACTCTGTTCATTTTAAGTTCTCCTTATTTTATTTGAATATTTTTTCCATAACCTCACGGGTTACTTTAATTTCCTTACCGTAATCCTCTAAAACTCGGGGGCCTGCCTCAACAGAAACGCGGACATCATAGCCGATTTCGTCAAGAACCTCTTTCCAAGCCTTAATGGTGTCTGCATCCTCGTGTGCGGGGAACTTTCTGCCCTCGGGACGGGCGAGGTGTGCGTGATAGATAAGACCCTTTGCATTTCTTACGCTGTCAAGTGACTCCTCAACGAGTGCGAGGTGATAGAAGTCAACAAGCGCCTTAACATTGGGGTGGTTTACGCGCTTAACACATTCAACAACCGAAGCGAGTGTGTTTAAGGTGTTGGTTTCGCCAAAGTTTAAGTGCTCAAGAACGAGGGTAATGCCATATTTCTCTGCGGTATCAGCAGCGGTGCGGATAGCTGCGTCCATCTCGGCAATAGCCTTGTCCCTGTCATAGCCCTCGGGAATGTTTCTTGCCTTGCCCGAGCCCCAGACGGAAATCTTAACTCCGAGAGAAGCCGCTCTTGCAAGAGCTTTCTCGCAATACTCCTTGTAAGCTTTAGGGTCTGCCTCAGGGCCTACAACAAACTGTCCCTTGGGGGAGAAACCGTTTACAACTTCAAGCTGAAGTCCCGATTTTTTAATTTCAGCCTTGCATGCCTCAAAATCCTCATCATTCATTCCTGCAAGCTCCCAGAGCGCCATCTCAAGATAGTCAAACCCTGCGTCGCCTACAAATTTGATTCTGGTAGAATCTGTACTTGCTCCGATTCTCATAACTTTTCCTCCTTTTTAGCCACCTCGGCTTATATCCAGTTTAATGATACTATAAAAATAAAGACAATAAAATTGTTTATATGGTCTTTTTATATTGCAAATCTTATCATTTAGTGGTATTATAAGGGAAAGGAGCAAAAAATATGAGAAATTTTTATGACTACACCGACAAGTACATAACTTTTCACTACTCCAAAACCGACTTTCCCGACCAGAAAAGCACCGGTTTTTCAGCACACACCCATCTTCTCAACGAGCTTTATTATTTCATAAGCGGCAAGGCTGTTTTCAAAATTGAGGGAACACGCTACCCTTTGCATCCGGGGGACATCCTGATTATGCGGCACGCAGAATCGCACTCCCTTGAAATTTCAAGCGGCGAGCCTTATGAGCGGCTTTCGCTTCACTTTGACAGTGAGCTGCTTCGCTCTATTGACCCCGAGCTTCATCTGCTTCACGCATACAACGACCGAGAGCTTGGAACAAACAATCTTTTCACCCCCTCGGATTTTTACACCCCCATTTGCGGAATGCTCGCCGAGGCTCTGCTTAAAAAGACCGATAACCCAAGGCAGCATATAATCTCTATGCTCATTCCTATTTTAAGCGAGCTGTCGGTGGCATATGAGAACAAGAAAAACAACCCCTCAGAAAACGATGATAGCGGCAGAAGGATTATAGATTACATTAACCGCCACCTTTCAGATGACCTATCGCTTGACCATATCTGCGCCCGCTTTTATATCAGTAAGCCCCAGCTTTGCCGCATTTTCAAGGCGGCAACAGGTTCAACCGTCTGGGAATATGTGACGGTAAAGCGGCTTATGGCGGCGCAGCAGCTTATCAGAAGCGGAACTGCACCCACAAAGGCTGCCGCCAACTGCGGCTTTAATGATTATTCTGTTTTTTACAGAGCCTACCGCCGCCGCTTCGGCTCTTCTCCAAGCGCGCGGTAAATCCCACTTGAAAGGATATTAGTAAATGAGTTATAAGCACATACTATTTGACCTTGACGGAACACTCACCGACCCCGCTCTCGGCATTACCAACTCGATAATGCACGCTCTTAAAAAAAGCGGCATACAGCCACCCGACCGCCGCGAGCTTTACTGCTGTATCGGTCCGCCGCTTACAGATGCCTTTATGGAAATGTGGGGCTTTTCAAAAGAGGGCGCAAAAAAGGCTCTCTTTGACTACCGCGAATATTTTTCTCAGTACGGACTTTTTGAAAACGAGGTCTACACGGGCATTCCCGAGCTTTTGGGGGAGCTTTGCGAGAGTGGCAAAAAGCTCTATCTTGCAACCTCAAAGCCCGAAATTTATGCAAGGCAGATTTTAGAGCATTTTAACCTCTCGCAGTATTTTTCATTTATTGCGGGCAACACCCTCTCTGAAGACAGACCAAAAAAGGTCGATGTTATAAACCACCTTTTTAAAGTGTGCCCCGAAATAGATGCGCAAAACACCGTTATGGTAGGCGACCGCAAGTATGATGTAATCGGCGCGCACGCCGCCCGCCTTCCCTGCATCGGGGTACTCTTTGGCTACGGCAGCGAAGATGAGCTGTTGGAAGCGGGCGCCGACCACCTTGCCAGAACGGTTTCAGACCTCAAGTCACTGCTATTAAATGAATAATAACTATTAACTAAAAACGGGCGAACACTGTTCGCCCCTACCTTTTCTCCTATCTCTTATCTAAAAAGCCTCCCGCTCGGGAGGCTTTTTCTTATCTTATTCCGTAATTTTCAATAATGTAATCCATATCCTTATCGCCTCTACCTGAGAGATTGATAAGAACAGAGCCGTGGTCGAGCTTTTTGGCAAGCTTCATACCAAAAGCTACAGCGTGGGAGCTTTCGATGGCGGGGATAATGCCCTCAAGGCGGGAGAGCTTAAAGAACGCGTCGATGGTTTCCTCGTCATCAATAACATCGTATTTAACTCTGCCGATTTCCTGCAAAAATGCGTGCTCAGGGCCCGAGGAGGGATAGTCAAGACCGCTTGCTACCGAATAAACGGGGGCAGGCTCGCCGTTTTCGTCTTTAAGCATAATGCTGTTAAAGCCGTGCATAATACCCTCGGTACCGTATTTAAGGCTTGCCGCGTGGTCGCCGAGCTTTTCGCCGCGCCCCAGTGGCTCAATTCCGTAAATATCAACGGGGTCATTTAAAAATCCTGCAAAAAGTCCCGCCGCGTTACTTCCGCCGCCGACGCAGGCAACTACCGCGCTGGGCAGATGACCCGTCATCTCAATAAACTGCTCTCTTGCCTCAATTCCGACAACGCTCTGGAAGTCACGCACCATCATCGGAAAAGGATGAGGACCCAAAACAGAGCCGATGCAGTAAATACAGTCCTTGTACTCCTTGCTGTAGGCATCAAAAGCGGCGTCAACAGCTTCTTTAAGGGTCTTAAGTCCGTGGGTTACCTCAACAACATTTGCGCCGAGGATTTTCATACGCGCTACATTTGGAGCCTGCTTTTTGATATCGACAGAACCCATATAGATATCACATTCAAGGCCGAAATAAGCAGCGGCGGTAGCAAGGGCAACACCATGCTGACCCGCTCCCGTTTCAGCAATGACCTTTTTCTTGCCCATATATTTTGCAAGCAGAGCCTCACCCATACAGTGGTTTAATTTGTGCGCGCCCGAATGGTTTAAATCCTCACGCTTTGCATAAAGCTGAACCTTGCCGCCAAGCGCATCCGAGAGTCTTTCAAGATGTGTAACGGGTGTCGGTCTGCCCTGAAATTCTTTCCTTATTCTTCTCAGCTCTGCGATGAATTTTCTTGACTGACAAATGGAATAATAAGCCTCGGTAATCTCTGCCATCGCAGCCTTTAGCTTGTCATCAATGTAAACTCCGCCGTATTTGCCGAAATATCCGTTTTTGTCGGGGTAATTGTTAAAATAGGTGTCAAAATCAATTCCGTTAAATCTCATTTTTATATCTCCTTACTCATTAAATAATCTATGAAATCGGCAACTGCGCCGTCACTTGCCTTTTTTGCCATAAAATCGCACTGCTCTTTTACCTCATCGGGTGAGCCTTCGGGGCAGGCTGAAATGTCTGCCGCGCTAAGCATCTGAATATCGTTAAAATAATCGCCTATTGCAAAAAACCCGCCTTTTTTGATACCGAGCATTTTGCAAAGCTCTGAAAGTGTGCTCGCTTTGTTAACCCCAAGAGGAAGTATCTCGCGGTAGTGTCTAATCCTGCCGTAAATATCCGCATTTGTGGGGACACATCGCGCCTCTTTGCAGTTTTTCTCAAAAAACTCATCAACCTGAGAAAGCCTTTGCTCGTTCGGACTTGCAAAAAGCGCCTTGTTCCACTTTAACTCTGCGACCTCGCTCTTTCCTGCCACCTTTCCATTAAGACCTTCATAGGACTGATGGTCACGCACTTCGTCGTGGTCCTTAAAAATAAAGGTGCGCTCTGCGCTGTGTATCTCAATTCCTATCTGGTCAAATTTCCCACTCGCCTCAAAAACCGCTATCTTGGCACTATCGGGAATGGTTTTTTCACCGAGGATTTTGCCCTCTTTAAAATCATATATCATACATCCGTTTGCAACCACCGAGGGGCCTATATAGCGTTCAAGCTCGCTTAGAACTGCGCCCAGCGCCCCGATACTTCTGCCCGTTGCAAGGGAGAATATGCCACCAAGACGTGTAAACTCTGCTATTTTGATTATATTCTCTTTCGGGAGAATATCTCCCGAAACAAGCGTTCCGTCTACATCGCAAGCAAGGATGCAGCCACTGAAATCTCGCATTTTAAGCCTCCTAAAAAATAAAAAAACCCGCCCCATAATATGGGACAGGAAGAAAACCTGCGGTACCACCCAAATTGATGAAAAATCATCCGCTCAGCCTCATACAAAATATGAGCCGCACTATAACGGGTGCGCCCCGTCGGCTGCTACTTGCGCACCCCGCGCTTTCGGCCGCCCTCATAGGCCCATTCACCTTATCTTTCGCTGCTGCCTTTCCACCGACGGCGGCTCTCTGTAAGTTTCCGATAAAGCTACTCTTCCTAATCATAGGTTTTGTCTATGTTAGTATGGTATCACGCATAAAAAGTTTTGTCAAGAACTTTTTACCCCGTATTTTGTTGACAAAGATTGCCTTTCTTGATATCATATTATGGAATGTAAATTATGTTCTTCTAAGGAGTGAAATATATTGCTGGAAATAAAAAATATTTCCTTTAAAGCAGAGGACGGCAGAGAAATCATCAGCGACGTAAGCCTCACCGTTCCCCGCGGACATATAGTTGCAGTCACAGGTCCTAACGGCGGCGGCAAAAGCACCCTTGCAAAGCTCATTTCGGGAATTTACACCGCAAGTTCGGGACAAATTTTATTAGACGGTCAGGATATTACCGACCTTGATATCACAAGCCGCGCCCGCGCTGGAGTTGGATATGGATTTCAGCGTCCCGTTTGCTTTAAGGGCTTTTGCGTTCGCGATATGCTGTCTATTGCGGCGGGAGAGGAGCTTTCCTCGGACAAGCTTATGGACCTGCTTGGCACAGTAGGACTTTGTATGTGCGACTATGTTGACAGAGAAATAAACAACACCCTTTCGGGCGGCGAGCAGAAGCGCATTGAAATTGCAGGCGTTCTTGCAAGAAATGCCAAATACAATGTATTTGACGAGCCTGAGGCAGGCATTGACATATGGAGCTTTCAAAAGCTCATCAGCGTTTTTGATACTCTTAGAAAAAAGGGCGAGGCAGGTCAGCTTATCATTTCGCATCAGCGCGGAATTTTGGATATTGCTGACAAGATTGTGGTCATAAGCGGCGGAAAAATTACTGCCGAGGGCGCACCCGCCGACATTCTCCCCACTCTTTTTGACGCAAGCTCACAAAGCTGCCCTGTAGGAAAGAGGTGCACAAATGAATAAGTTTACTGAAAATCTGCTTTCCAAAATCGGCTGGGAGGACACCGCCTTTTCGGGTGCCTTCAGCATCAGAGAAAACGGCGCCTGCGCGGCTGTTCAGTCTACTGAAAATATCAGAATTGACAAAAAAGATGATGGCTCAGGCATTGAAATCCATATTAAGGAAAACACCGTTGACGAAGCTGTCTTTATTCCCGCCTGCATTACCAAATCAGGCGTTACCGATATTGTTACCAACGATTTTTACATTGGCGAGAGCGCCGTTGTTACCATTATTGCAGGCTGCGGAGTGCACTCTGAGGAGGGCGAGGCTCTGCACAACGGAATTCACCGCTTTTTTGTCGGCAAAAATGCCAAGGTAACATACAAGGAAAAGCACATTGGAACCGGCGAGGCGACGGGTAAGAAAATCAACACCCAAAGCGAGTTTGTTCTCGCCGAGGGAGCCTGCGCCCATATTGACTCCGAGCAGCTCGGCGGTGTTGACGATGCACTCAGGGACACCGTTGCAACAGTTGGCAAGGACGCGGTTTTCACCGTTCGCGAGCGACTATTAACAAACGGCGACAATCACGTTGATACTAATTTTACGGTTTATTTAAACGGCGAAAACTCCAAGACCGACGTTGTTTCCCGCTCGGTTGCAAGGGGAAATTCCTCGCAGAAATATATTTCCCGCATTGAGGGCAACGCTCCAAGCACAGGTCACACCGAGTGCGATGCCATCTTAGCCGAAAACGGCAAGGTGGACGCAGCCCCCTGCCTTTCGGCAAACTGCGCTGATGCCGAGCTTATTCACGAAGCGGCAATCGGAAAAATCGCAGGCGAGCAGCTCTTAAAGCTCTGCTCCCTCGGCCTTACCAGAGAAGAAGCTGAACAGAAAATTATTGAAGGATTTCTTAAGTAAAAAAATAAGCCGCCTGCGGGCGGCTTATTTTTATTTAAGAATGAATAGTAAGTAATGTGGGTAATAAATTTGCCGACTTAACATATAATATAAGGCGGCTGCGAAAAATTTTTAATTTTTTGAAAAAAACTATTGACATAGCAAAAATGGTATGATAGAATATAACTCGCCGCTAAAAAAGGCGGTATATATGGGAGCATAGCTCAGCTGGGAGAGCATCTGCCTTACAAGCAGAGGGTCACAGGTTCG
>JAXJQH010000097.1:0-1742 GCA_036311245.1 Oscillospiraceae bacterium
GGAAAGTTAATGTTTAAGAAAAAGCCGCCGCGTTTTTTATAAAAAACGCGGCGGCTTTTAAAAATAATAAATCAAATATTCGTATTGAATAAATAAAAGAATTATGGTATATTGATATTATAGAATTGAGTTCGGAGGGATAGTATGAAGATAACATTTTTAGGCGCCGCCCACGAGGTTACGGGAAGCTGCACTCTGCTTGAAACAGGCGGTTATAAATTTTTAGTAGATTGCGGAATGGAGCAGGGCAAGGATATTTTTGAAAATCAGCGCCTGCCCGTAAGTCCCGCCGAAATTGATTTTGTGCTGCTTACACACGCGCATATTGACCATTCGGGAAACCTGCCGTTGCTTGCCCGCGGCGGATTTAAGGGCAGAGTATATGCCACCGAGGCGACCTGCTCACTTGCCGACATAATGCTCAGAGATAGTACCCATATTCAGCTCTTTGAAGCAGAGTGGCGAAACAGAAAGGCAAAGCGTGCGGGAAAAGAGGCTTACGTCCCGCTTTACGATATGGCGGATACCGAGGTTATCCTGAGCCACCTGCGCCCTTGCAGGTATGGAGAAACTGTTCAGGTGCTTGAAAATGTTGAAATAAGATTTACCGATATCGGCCACCTTTTAGGCTCTGCCTGCATTGAAATATGGGTAACTGAAAACGGAAAAACCGAAAAGCTTGTATTCAGCGGCGATGTTGGAAACATTGACAGACCTATTGTTAACGATCCCAAAAAGGTAGAAGAAGCAGATTGTGTTATCATTGAATCAACCTATGGTGACAGACTTCACGAGGAGCACCCTGATAATATAGGAACTCTTGCGGCTATTATTGAAAAGACCTTTAAACGCGGCGGCAATGTTGTTATTCCCTCTTTTGCAGTTGGCAGAACTCAGGAAATTTTATATTACATTCGCCAAATAAAGGATGAGGGGCTTATCTCGGGATTTGATGGCTTTGAGGTTTATGTTGACAGCCCACTTGCTGAGGAAGCCACCAAAATCTATATTCAGACCAATATTGATTCTGTTGATGCCGAGGCGGCGCAGCTTGTGCGTCAGGGCATAAATCCATTCTGGTTTGATGGACTTATCTGCTCTAAAACAAGCAACGAATCCAAGGCAATAAACGAAAATCCCCGCCCCAAGGTTATAATTTCCGCCAGCGGAATGTGCGAGGCAGGCAGAATTCGCCATCATTTAAAGCATAACCTTTGGAAGCCTGAATGCACCGTTCTGTTTGTCGGCTATCAGGCCGAGGGAACACTTGGCAGAATTATCTATGAGGGCGCTAAAAAGGTAAAGCTTTTCGGCGAGGAAATTGAGGTCAAGGCCCAGATTTGCTACCTGCCCGGCGTCAGCGGTCACGCCGATAAAAACGGACTTATTGATTGGCTTTCGGGCTTTGAGAAAAAACCTAAACGAGTTTTTGTAAATCATGGTGATGATGATTCCTGCATCGCCTTTACAGAAAGCTTAAAACAGCTTGGCTATAATGCGTTTGCGCCTTATAGCGGCAGTGTTTATAGTCTGTTTGATGACAATATGGAGCTTATCACACAGGGTATTCCCATAACGGAAACCGAAAGTGCTTCACAGCGCACAAGCACTCTGCACAGCTCACTCGTTTCGTCGGCAGAGGACCTTCTCTCGCTTGTTAAGACCTTAAAGGGCAGACCTAACCGCGAAATTGCTGCCCTCACCGACCAGATTCGTGCACTTTTGCAGAAAAATAAATAAAA
>JAXJQH010000098.1:0-3412 GCA_036311245.1 Oscillospiraceae bacterium
ACTTAGCGTTGCTTCCTCGGAGGAAACAATCCCATTTTCATTGATGGTAGAGGCACTGTTCATTTATATTGTTTTTGAAATAATGCGTGAAGCGGGAATAAGGCTACCAAGCGCCGTCGGTCACACTATCGGTATTGTCGGTGCACTTGTAATAGGGGACGCAGCAGTTAATGCAGGGCTTATTGGCGCCCCGATGGTTATGATAGTTGCGATAACTGCAATCTGTGCTTTTTCTGTTCCTCAGCTCTATGAGCCGACAACAATGCTAAGATTTATATTTATCATTCTCGGTGGAATAACAGGTCTTTTCGGTGTAACACTTGGAGCAGTGGCAGTCAGCGCTATTATTTGTTCAATGAACAGTATGCACATTCCGATGACGGCGCCACTTTCTCCCGTTGACGCGCGATGGATAACAGATAGTGTGCTTTTCGCGGGAATACGAAAGCTTTCGGGAAAATCGCTTAAAATTCAGAATATAAACGGTTCGGAAATTAAAGATAGAGGAGGCACTAAAGAATGATTAGAACGCCGAGTATAAGCTCCTCGCAGCTATTTATAATGCTTGTGACCTCGCGAATGTTTTCAATGTTCACCTATAAGCCGCAAAAGCTTAGTTTAGGCTTTACAACTGCAACGCTTGCAATCCTTGTGTCTGTTATAATAAACATTCTTATTTTTGTTCCAACACATTCACTCCTGAAAAAATATCAAGGCAGAAATGTTGCTGATTGCGCAGCGTTGCAGCATAAGGGCGGCGCAAGAATATATGCAACATTAATGCTTGTGGTTTGTCTTTTTCTTAGCATAGAATGTGTAACTCAGTTTGAAATTTTTATGGCATCTACCATTTATATAACCGCTTCACCGATTTTTTTTGTACTCCCAATGGTTTTAGTTTGTGTTTTCTTGTGTCGCCTTGGAATAGAATCAATGGCAAGAATGTCAAGCTATGTATTTGGCGGACTAATTTTATGTTTTGTTGGAATTGCCGCCTCTGCGTTTAGCAAAACAAATACAGTGTGGATTGAGCCTTTAGGCTACGATACAACAAAAGAGTTTTTGCAATTTGTTGCCGACAATGTTTTTCACACAACCGAAATAATTCCCTTTATGTTTTTGGCGTCTTATGCAAAAGGAAACCTAAAAAGGGGAATTGTGTGGTTTGCGATTGTCACAGGCGTTATGTTTGAAATTATCTCATTTTTTATTACTACAGCGCTCGGCAATTACCGAGAATCAGTGCTTTTCCCGTTTTACACAGTATCGGCAATGGCAGAATCGACACTTTCAGAGCGGTTTAATGCCGCATTTATATCCTTTTGGGTATTTATGGGCGCTGTCAAGCTTTGCGTTTACCTTTTTGTTGCGGGAAAGTGTATAAGAGAACTCAGAACATTTAAAAATGATACTGTACCGCTTGTTATTGTAGGAGCAATAGTTGCAATAGCTGCTCTTTTTACAACACAGCAGATTTATTATGTAAATACTATGTATTCAATTATTGTTTCGGGTGTTCCGATAATAGTCCTTGCGATAGTGTATCCGCTGATTCTTATAGTAGGACAAAAAATGAGGGAAAGGCGGAGCAATCGGTGAAAAAAATAAAAAGATTTCTTATGCTTAGTGCTGTAGGCCTTTCGCTGCTTTTAGCAGGCTGCTCTACACCCGTTGATTTGCGGGATAGAGCGATAGTTCAGGCAATGGGAATAGACTATGAAAACGGCGAGTATAAAATAACGTTGCAGGAGTATATGCCAAAGGGCGGCGCAAAGTCAGGGGACAGCACAGAGGGTAGCGAAAATATCTATGTAACCTCAAGCGGCAAAACTCTTTTTGAGGCACTTAAAAATGCCGAGGCAAAGGACGGAAATCAGATTTTTTATGGGCACAGCAGAGTTTATATTATAGGTAAAAAAGCTGCAGAGCAAGGTCTTTCTCAAATTATAGAATTTATGAATTCCAATTATCAGCTTTCTCTTAATTCTGCGGTTATGCTGGCAGAGGATAGTGCTCAAGAAATTTTGCAAAAGCGTATTTTTATGGGGGTTGTGCCCGATATTTCGGTCGAGCGGATTGAAGGCTGTGGAAAAGCTCCCGATGCAGCTGTGATTGATGTGCTGAGGGAAATATATAATCTTGATGGCACCTGCTGCCTTCCTCTTATTTCGCCTGATGGGAAAGAAGAGGTTAAAATAGAAGAATGTGTTGTGTTCCGTGAGCACAAACCTCTAATTAAACTTAATGATGAGGAAACAATGGGATACACCTGGCTTAATGGAAAAATATCAGATGCCGTTATGATAGCGCAGGAGCAAAATCAAAATGTTTCTGTAAATATTGTTTCAAATGACACCAGTCTTGAAATAGCAACAGGGGACGAGCAAATCTTTTTAAATGTTTTTGTCAAGGCAAAAGGAAATGTTTCTGAAATTGGCATAATCGACAATGTTCAGATAAAAGAAGAATATATAAAAAACATTGAAGCTGAGATAGAAAAGCAAATAAAGGAGCAGGTTAAAAAGGCTTTTAACAGAGTGGTAACACAAGAGAGCTGCGATATGTTTTATATAAAACAGCGCCTGAAAAACACAGACAAATCTATGTATCAAAAATTAAAGGATGAGCCACTATCAAGCTGGCTGCCACAAACAAAACTTAATGTTACAGCCGATTTTTCAATTCGTCACTCAGGTGTTCAGGTAAGATAAAAACCCACCGACCGTATGGTCGGTGGGTTTTGCTTGTTATTCTGTGCTTGTTTTTTTCATACTTATCTTAGATAGGGGATTGCTTTCAAAGGCCTCTTCTATCTGTCTGCTTGCAACGTGGGTGTATATCTCGGTAGTGGCAAGATTTTGGTGACCTAAGATTTCCTTTAAAATTCTCAGGTCAACTCCGCCGTGCTGATACATAAGAGTTGCGGCTGTATGCCTTAGCTTGTGAACAGAATACCCCTTGTCCTCAAGGCCGCTCATTTTAAGATATTTTTGCATATTTGCCTGAATTGCTTTAACACTGATGCGATTGCCTTGTCGGCTGATAAAGAGCGCCTGCTTGTCCTTGGCAATATCATTGGGGCGAACCTTTAAATACTGCTCTATTGCATCAAGACACGCCTTGTTAAGGTGAATACTGCGCTCCTTGTCACCTTTACCAACAACCCTGAGGGTATTGCCTTTAATGTCATTTATATTTATGCCGACAAGCTCTGATACACGCAGACCGCAATTTAAGAATAAAACGGTTATGCAATAATCTCGCTCGGCATATTTGCCTTCGATAGAGGAGAGTAGCTGAAGGCTTTCTTCTAAGCTTAAGTATTTTGGCAGTCTTTTCCGCTGGGAGGGAACTTCAAGCTCTGCAACGGGATTTACATCAAGAAGATTTGTTTTTACAGTAAGATAAGAGA
>JAXJQH010000099.1:0-12331 GCA_036311245.1 Oscillospiraceae bacterium
AAGTGAAACTGCAAAAAAAATCGGAGCGGTCAATACTATTGTCAATCGCGACGGCAAGCTTTACGGGTATAACACCGACTTTTGGGGAATGAATGTACTTATACGGAAAAACGGCATTGATATAAAGGGCAAAAAGGTTCTTATTTTAGGCAGCGGCGGCACCTCTAAAACCGCTAACGCCGTAAGTCGTCACCTTGGTGCGAGGGAAATTTACACGGTTTCCCGTTCTGAGCGTGAGGGATGCATAACCTATGAAACAGCGCTTAAAAAACATAGTGATGCCGAAATTATAATTAACACAACCCCCTCTGGAATGTATCCGAACATCGGGGAAAGCGCTGTGGATGTAAATGATTTCCCCAACCTCTCTGGCGTTGTTGATGCGGTTTACAATCCGCTTCGGCCCAAGCTTGTTTGTGATGCGAGAAGAAAGGGAATACCTGCAATCGGCGGACTTTATATGCTTGTAGCTCAGGCGGCATATGCTGCCGAAAAGTTTGTCGATCAGAGCGTGCCTGAGGAAAAAATTGAGGCAGTCTATAAGAGCCTTGTTTTAGAAAAACAAAATATCGTTCTTATCGGTATGCCGGGCTGCGGAAAGAGCACCATCGGCAAAATTCTTGCAAAAGAGCTCAGTATGCAGTTTGTGGACAGTGATGATGAGATAGTTAAAAAAACGGGAAAATCTATTCCTGAAATCTTTACAGAGAAGGGCGAGAGCGGCTTTCGAGAGATAGAGGGCTCTGTCATAGCCGAGCTTTCCAAAAAGCAGCACACTGTTATCGCAACGGGCGGCGGCGCTATTTTAAACCGCCGAAATATAGAACTTTTATCTGAAAACGGCAGAATTTATTTTATTGACCGACCGCTTTCAGAAATAGCCGCAACGACCGACCGACCGCTTTCTTCTAATCGGGCAGACCTAAAAAAACGCTACAGCGAGCGCTATGACAGTTACCTTAAAAGCTGTGATAAACACATAAAAGTACAAGGTTCTGCTAAAGACACGGCAAAAATAATAAAAGAGGATTTTCAAAATGAAGCTACTTGTGATTAACGGACCTAACCTTAATATGCTCGGTATCCGCGAGCCTCAAATTTACGGCGCGCATACCTACAAAGACCTTTGTGCGCTTATAGAAAAGCACGCCGAGCAAAAGGGAATAGAGGTCGAAATCTATCAGTCAAACCACGAGGGAGACCTTGTTGATAAAATTCAGAGCGCCTATGGAAGGGTGGACGGCATTGTTATAAACCCCGCCGCCTACACCCACACAAGCGTGGCACTTTTGGATGCACTCAAGGCTGTGGGAATTGACAGTGTCGAGGTCCATATTTCGGATGTTTCCAAAAGAGAGGATTTCAGACAGATAAGCTTTGTAAGAGATTACTGCAAGAAAACCATTGCAGGTCACGGCTTTGCAGGTTACCTTGAGGCGATGGACTTTTTATCAGAGCAGAATGGAGAAAACTAAAATGAAGGTCACATTCTTTCCCTCTAAAGCAGAGGGAGTAGCCTTGGCGCCGCCATCTAAAAGTATGGCGCACAGAGCGCTTATCTGCGGCGCACTCTCCAAGAAGAGCCAAATAAAAAATCTCGCTCCCTCAAGGGATATAACTGCTACTTTAGGAGCCCTACAGGCTCTTGGAGCGAATGTTAAAACTTTAGAGGACGGCATAGAGATAGGCGCATTTAATCCCCTCTCTCCAAATGAAAATGCGTTTGTCTTTTGCAATGAGAGTGGAAGTACACTGAGGTTTTTAATCCCGCTTTGTATGATGTCGGGCAAAAAAATAACCCTTACAGGAAGTGAGAGGCTCTTTGAGCGCCCGCTTGATATCTACGAGGAAATTTGCCGCCAAAACGGCATCTTTTTTGAAAAGACGGAAAGTAGCCTTACCGTTTGCGGAAAGCTTAAAGCGGGCGCCTATAGTGTGCGCGGTGATGTTTCAAGCCAGTTTATTTCGGGCCTTTTGTTTGCACTGCCGCTTTTAGAGGGTGACAGCAGCATTGAGGTAACGGGGAAATTTGAAAGCGCTTCTTATATAGACCTTACTTTAAGCGCGCTATCCCAGTTTGGAATAGAAATTATAAGAGAAAATAATACATTTTACATAAAAGGCAACCAGCGATACCAAAGCTGCGAATATATAGTTGAGGGCGACTGCTCTAACGCCGCATTTTTAGAGGGCTTTAACCTCCTTGGCGGAGACGCTCGGGTAGAGGGATTAAACCCAGAGACCTTGCAGGGCGATAGAGTTTACCGCGATATCTATAGCGGACTTTTAAGGGGAGAAAAAAGCTTTGACCTCTCCGATTGCCCTGACCTTGCCCCTGTCTGCTTTGCACTTGCGGCAGATTTAGGCGGCGCCGAGTTTAGCGGAACTGCGAGGCTTAAAATCAAGGAAAGTGACCGCGCCGAGGCTATGAAAGCGGAGCTTAATAAATTTGGAATTGAGGTTTTGGTAGAGGAAAACTCAGTAAAGATTATAGGTGGAGAATTAAAGAAACCTAAAGAGCCGCTCTGCTCACACAATGACCATAGAATTGTTATGGCGCTCTCGCTGCTGCTTTCCAAAACGGGCGGAAAGATAGAGGGAGCGCAGGCAGTTAATAAGAGCTACCCCGACTTTTTTGAGGTAATAAAAAAATTAGGAATTGAGATGGAAATTTATGAGGATTGACTCGTCAAAAAAAATTCTGATAATAGGCTTGGGACTTCTCGGCGGCAGCTACGGTATGGCACTGCGAAAGAAAGGTTATCATGTTTCGGCGATAACCTTAGATAGAGAGTCTATCGACTATGCTATAGAAAATAATATTATATGTGACGGAACTACCGAGATAGATGCAGAGCTTATTGCATCTGCCGATATTATAATATTTGCCTTATATCCCCACACATTTGTAGAGTGGGTTAAACAAAACGGACACCTCATTAAAGAGGGCACCGTTGTTACCGATGTAACGGGCGTTAAAGGCTGCGTTGTGTATGATGTGCAGAGCCTGCTTCCCAAGGGGGTTGAGTTTATAGCAGCTCATCCAATGGCAGGTAGAGAGGTCTGCGGCGTTAAAAACAGCGATGACAGCATTTTCAAGGGAGCTAACTATATAGTAGTTCCAACCGATAAAAACACCTTTTCGGCTATCGAGCTTTGCAAAAGTCTTGGCGAGGAGCTTGGATTTAAGGATATTTCGGTACTCCCACCCGAGCGGCACGATGAGATGATTGCGTTCCTCTCGCAGCTTACCCACTGTATTGCGGTTGCGCTTATGTGCGCTTCGGATGACCCCAATCTTGAAAGATATACGGGTGACTCCTTCCGCGACCTTACAAGAATTGCAAATATCAATGACGAAATGTGGAGCGAGCTGTTTTTATCAAACCGCGAAACACTCCTTTCTCAGATGGACAGCTACAAGGACACATTTGAAAGAATTTACAACTGCATTAAAAACGGTGACCGCGAGGAAATGCGCAGTATGATGAGAATTTCCTCTGAGCGCCGCCGAAACTTTGATAAAAAGAAGGTTTAATCCCAATGAATATGCAATTTCACAGAAAACTCCCAATTCCTAAGGATATAAAGGAGCAGTACCCCATTACCGAAAAGATGGCAGAAGTAAAAAAGCAGCGCGATGATGAAATTCGCGCCGTTTTTGAGGGCAGGAGCGATAAATTTCTGCTCATTATCGGTCCCTGCTCGGCGGATAACTTTGAGTCAGTTTTAGATTACATTTCCCGCCTGCGCCTGCTTGCCGATAAGGTAGAGGATAAAATCATCATTATTCCCCGAATTTACACAAATAAGCCCCGCACAACGGGTGACGGATATAAGGGTATGCTCCACCAGCCAAACCCCGATGAAAAGCCCGATATGCTCAAAGGTATTCTCGCAATTCGCGATGTTCACGTTGCGGCGCTGCGCGATTACGGCTTTTCCTGCGCCGATGAAATGCTCTATCCCGAAAATTACCGTTATCTTTCTGACCTGCTTTCCTATGTTGCAGTAGGCGCCCGCTCGGTTGAAAATCAGCAGCACCGCCTCACTTCAAGCGGACTTGATATCCCCGTTGGAATGAAAAACCCCACAAGTGGCGACCTTTCGATTATGATGAATGCCATTACCGCAGCACAGCACAGCCACACCTTTTTGTATCGCGGCTGGGAGGTTGAAAGTTTGGGGAACCCCTGCGCCCACGCCATTATGCGCGGTTATATTGATTTTGCAGGGAAAAATGTTTCCAACTACCACTATGAGGACCTACTTAAGCTCTCTGAGCTTTATGCAAAATCGGGTCTTGCAAACCCTTCGGCGATAATTGACACCAACCACGCAAATTCAGGCAAAAAATACCTTGAGCAGATAAGAATTGCAAACGAGGTTGTTTACAGCCGAAATCACAATGACGATATTAAAAAGCTTGTCAAGGGTCTTATGATAGAAAGCTATATTGAGGATGGCGCTCAGGGTATCGGCGAGCATATTTACGGCAAGTCAATAACCGACCCCTGCCTTGGATGGCAAAAAACCGAAAATCTTGTTTTGGAGCTTTGTGATAAGCTTTAATAAAAAAGAAAACCACGCGGCAGCCGCGTGGTTTTCTTTTGCCAGGGGGTAAAAGAGAAAAGGAAAAGAGAAAATGTCACAAATAAAATGGGTGAGGCATAAAATAACAGTGGGAAACCATTTTCCCAATCTTTAAAAAAGGAAGATGCAATATGACGTGTAATAACTATAACGGCGTTTCAAGATGCAGAAGCTTCTGCCTCTTTTTAATTCCCGCTATCCTTATCGCGCTATTAACCTTCACAGTCGGCCTGCTTGTCGGTGCAGCAATTTCTGCGACCGTGCTTGCAAATCTTGCCGCCTTTATCATTCTTGCAGTGGTGCTTTTTGTATTGCTCGTTATCTGGGCAATAGTATATTTCTGCCGTTGCAGCAGATATAATGATTAGATTTTAAAGCAAAGAAATTAAATAGCAAAGGAATTTATAAGCTCTGAAAATTTATTTCCGTCAGTAACGTCATAGTAGCAAACAAAGAAGGGAGAAAGCAGGCCTGAGTTTTGCCTTTTAAAGCAGTTGCCGCTGCCAGAGAGGCGGACAAGACCGCTTTTTCCTTTGAGCTTTAAGGATATGCTGCTAAAAGAGCTTTCAGCGTCAGTCCCGAAAGACAACCTTTTTTCAACATCAACTTGCGAAAGTGAATCGCAAAGGCGGGAAATCTCGTTTTCTGAACTAATCTTTTTAAGGCGCAGCGCGCCGTTTTCATCCCGAACACGAACGGTGGCAAATTCTATCTGAGAGGGTGAAATATCAGCCGCCGATAAAAGTGAGGGAGCGGTGTTTCCGTAAACAGACCAGAAAAGCAGCGCGCTAAGCGCTAAAACAGCCACCAGCATAGCAGCAAGAATAATGGGGGTTTTTCGGATTCTTTTCTGCGGCATATTTTTTCACCTCGACTTTTTCCTGCCTTTATTTTATTCCCGTTTTTTGGCAAAATCAACGGTTGTACCAAATTGTAACCAAAAAAAGCAGAACTGTAATAAATTTGTAACCACTTGTTATAAAAGTGTAATAAAAATTAAAAAACCCTGCCGATTTTCGGCAGGTTTTTAATTTAGTTTTGCTCGAAATATTTAATAAGCAGCAGAATTAAAATCGACATAATAACTAAGAAAACTGCGCCTATAGCAGTGGCGGCTGAGGTTGCAAGAAACTCCTCAACGTTGTAGGCAAGATTTGTAATAAAATCTATCATCCCTAAATCCCCCATAGCCTTTTTTATTATTATAACACAAAGCAAGGCTTCGCGCAACATAAAAAGAAAAATGTTGCACAGAGATTAAAAAAATGCTATACTTTATGGTAAGATTTTGTTTGAGGTGATATTTTTGCCTGATTATAAGGAAAAACTAAGAAATTTCTGCATAATTGCCCATATCGACCACGGTAAATCAACTCTGGCAGATAGGCTCTTAGAGCTTACAAGCGCTGTCAGTATGCGAGATATGAGCGAGCAGCTTCTTGATAATATGGATATCGAAAAGGAAAGAGGAATTACTATTAAGGCTCGCGCTGTGCGCTTAAATTACACCGCGGCGGACGGTGAAACCTATATCCTCAATCTTATCGACACCCCCGGACACGTTGACTTTAACTATGAGGTCTCCCGTTCGCTTGCTGCCTGCGAGGGCGCGCTGCTTGTTGTCGATGCCTCTCAGGGCATAGAGGCGCAAACCCTTGCCAACACCTACCTTGCGCTTGAGCACGACCTTGAAATTCTCCCCGTTATAAATAAAATCGACCTTCAGTCTGCCGATCCTGAGAGGGTGGCTCGCGAAGTTGAGGATGTTATCGGCATTGAGGCTATGGATGCTCCTCGCATCTCGGCAAAAGAGGGGCTTAATGTAGGCGATGTTTTAGAGCAGATAGTAAAGGGCGTTCCCGCCCCCAAAGGTGACGAAAATGCGCCCCTCTCGGCTCTCATATTTGACTCGGTTTATGATAGCTACAAGGGCGTTATCGTTTATATTCGCGTTATGAACGGCACTCTTAAGGCGGGCGACCACATTAAAATGATGGCAACAGGCGCCGATTTTGAGGTTGTCGAATGTGGTTATATGGGCGCAAACGATTTACTTCCCAGCGCACAGGGACTTCGCGCAGGCGAGGTCGGATATCTCACTGCAAGCATTAAAAATGTGCGTGACACCCGTGTCGGTGACACAGTTACAAGCTTTGAGTGCCCCGCCGCTCAGCCCCTGCCAGGCTATAAAAAGGTAAACCCAATGGTCTATTCGGGTGTTTATCCTGCTGACGGCGCAAAGTATGGCGACCTTAGAGATGCTCTCGAAAAACTTCAGCTCAATGACGCTTCGTTCTCCTTTGAACCCGAAACCTCTCTTGCGCTCGGCTTTGGATTCCGCTGCGGATTTTTAGGTCTTCTTCATATGGAAATTTTTCAGGAAAGGCTTGAGCGCGAGTTTAATTTAGACCTTATTACAACCGCCCCAAGCGTTGTCTATAAAATCACGCTCACAAGCGGTGAAACCATAACGATAGATAACCCCACCAACTACCCCGACCCCGCAACCATTGCATCGGCGGCTGAGCCTATTGTGCGCGCAAATGTCTACACCCCCACCGATTTTATCGGCGCTATTATGGAGCTGTGTCAGGAAAGACGCGGCGTGTTCAAGGATATGAAATATCTCGATTCAGCACGCGCCGAGCTTCACTATGAGCTCCCTCTCAACGAGATAATATATGACTTTTTCGATGTGCTGAAATCGAGAACACGCGGCTATGCTTCGTTTGATTATGAGCTGCTTGAGTACCGCCCCTCAAAGCTTGTAAAGCTCGATATTCTCTTAAACGGCGAAACAGTCGATGCGCTTTCCTTTATAGTTCACGCCGACAGCGCCTACACAAGAGCTCGCAAAATGGCGGAAAAGCTTAAAGAGCATATTCCCCGCCAGCTTTTTGAGGTGCCCATTCAGGCGGCAATCGGCGGCAAGGTAATCGCCCGCGAAACTGTAAAGGCAATGCGTAAGGATGTTCTTGCCAAGTGCTACGGCGGAGATATTACCCGAAAGAAAAAGCTTCTTGAAAAGCAGAAAGAGGGCAAAAAGAGAATGCGCCAGCTCGGCAGTGTTGAGGTGCCTCAGGAGGCATTTATGGCGGTTCTCAAGCTCGACTAAGGCTGTCTATTTGCCGCTTTTTGTAAAAAATGTTGACATTTTGTATGCTGTATGATATCATTTTGTCATAAAATTTAATATATTTGGCATTATGCCGAATGATAGAGGCGCGGCGTTCAATAGTACCGCACGGGCTTGGGAAATGCCTGCGTGCGAAAGGGAACACCGCCGAAACCAAACTAATAAACCCCATTTGAGGTTTGGTTGGGCTGCCGCAGAATATGCGCCAGACTGTCACAAGAAATAGTGGAGAGCTATCATGGATTTTAATATGCTTTTGCATTATTTTACTGATGTACTATTTAAGCCATGAACTTTTTGCAGTTTATGGCTTTTTTATTTTGAAAGGAGAGTAATATGAAAAAGGGTGTTTTAGGAAAAATCATTGCTGTTGTCTTGGCACTTGCTGCAGTTTGCGTTCTGGCTGTCGTTATGAAAACAACAACCGCGGTATCCTGCATAGACTGTGAGGGTATCGGAACTGTAGCAGAATATGCTGAGGAAACTAAAGTCTGGGAAACCGTCGTTTGCGAGAGCTGCGAGGGCAGCGGAGAGGTAGCAGGAAGCTGGTATCACTCTACATTTATGGCGCTTGTGCCGCCCCTCATTGCTATAGCTCTTGCACTTATAACTAAAGAGGTCTATTCCTCTCTGTTTGTCGGTATTCTGGCGGGAGGCCTTTTTGCCTCTAACTATAGCGCTCTCGGAACAGTAGATTATATCATAAATGATGGTCTTATTGCTGCAGTTTCGGGCACCGCGGGTATCTTTATCTTCTTGGTAATGCTTGGCGTGCTGGTTGCGCTTATCAACAAGGCTGGAGGCTCGGCGGCATTCGGCAGATGGGCGCAGAAGCATATCAAAACCCGCATCGGAGCGCATCTTGCAACCTTTGCGCTCGGAGTTCTCATTTTTATTGATGACTATTTTAACTGCCTTACCGTTGGCTCGGTTATGCGCCCTGTAACAGACTCGCATAAGATTAGCCGCGCAAAGCTTGCATATCTTATAGATGCAACTGCCGCCCCCATTTGTATGATAGCTCCCATTTCCTCTTGGGCTGCAGCCGTCGCTTCCTACACAGAGGAGGGGCAGGGAATAGCTCTGTTTATTAAGGCAATTCCGTTTAACCTTTACTCGCTGCTTACTTTAGCTTTTGTAGTCATAATTTCGCTTATGAAATTTGACTTTGGCCCGATGAAAAGGTTTGAGGCAAACGCATTAAATGGTGACCTTTTCACAGTGGCCGCAACCGCAGAGTCTTCTGAGGAAGAGGGTAGTTCCAAAGGCAAGGTAATTGACCTTGTTCTTCCCGTTGTAGTACTGATTGCAACCTGCGTATTCGCTCTTGTATATGTCGGAGGAGTACTTAGCGGAGAAAGCTTTATCACCGCATTTTCAAACACCGATGCAACTGTAGGACTTCCTTGGGGAGCACTGATTGCAGTTGTATTTACTATTATATTCCTTATAGCCCGCAAAGTCATCACAGCTAAAGATGCAATGGCTGCAATTCCCAAGGGCTTTATTGCAATGGTTCCCGCAATTTTAATTTTAACCTTTGCAACTGCCCTTAAGAATATGACAGGTCTTCTTGGCGCAAAGGAATATGTCGGAGTACTTATGGAAGGCGCAGCCGCAGGCTTAGAAAACTTCCTTCCCGCGATTATTTTCCTTGTTGCCTGCGCTCTTGCCTTTGCAACGGGAACTTCTTGGGGAACATTCGGAATTCTTATCCCCATTGTAACAGGTATTTTTGAGCCGACCTCAATGCTTTATATCATCGGCATTTCAGCCTGCCTTGCAGGCGCTGTCTGCGGCGACCACTGCTCGCCCATTTCTGATACCACAATTATGTCCTCAGCGGGAGCAGGCTGTGACCACGTAAGTCACGTTTCAACTCAGCTTCCATATGCAATAACAGTCGCTGCAGTTTCATTTGTTGGATATATAATTGCAGGCTTTGTTCAGAATGCCTTTGTGGTTCTGGGAGTAAGCTGTGCTATTCTTATTGCCACACTCTTTGTAATCCGCGCAGTTTCTAAAAAACAACAGGCATAAAAAACATAAAACGCTCTCTTAGCAAAGAGGGCGTTTTTTCTTACGGGAGTTTAGTTTATTTATCCGCTCATGCCGCGGGGCACTCACTTTCTGTCCATGTGGCGACAGAAAGTGAGGAAAGAACACCTTTTTAAGAGGGCACCCCCATATGCCCCTAAGCCGCGGCTTTTACCCCTTTAAAGCAAGGGCGTCACCCTTGTCCCTCTTTACTCTATACAAAAAAACAGCCCTCTGTATAGAAAGGGCTGTTTTACTTTTTTTATTCTATTTTACATCTACCGAATGGAAAAGAACTGCGCCTTGTTTATCGCGCACAAAGCCGCTGGCGCTCAATGAGGTTACAAAATAACTGTTTTCAAAATAAAGCGGAGCTACAAGAGCTGATGAATAAAGCGCGCTCTCGGCCTGCCCGTAGTACTTTGCGGCAGAGGCGGCATCGCTTAAGTTTTGCGCCGCAGTAAATAGAGTAGAGAAGTCGCCGTTTGTAACGGGCAGAATACAGGCAGGGGAGCTCTCAACAAAATATTCAAGCGATGTAGAGGGGGCGTCGGTGCTTATCTCAAGGGGAATGAGCGCCGCCGCAAAATCACCGCTTTTAACGCGGCTTAAAACCGCCTGCTCGGAGAGATAACTTTGCGAAAAATAGAGCGAAAGCTCGCGCTGATAAACCTGATTTAAAGCCGAAAAGGTCTTTTTACAAAGTTCCTTGTCAGGAATGAGGATTTCCGCATTATAAATTTCAGAGAGTGAAAGTTCTGAAAGAGCCTGCATATAAAGAACTTTTGCCTGTGCGCTGTCATATGATGGGGCGGAAATACCGCTTGTGAGTTTACGGTAATTTTCAGAAAAGCAAACTGCGGTGTCCGAAATAATTCTGTCGGTGAGTGAAAAATGCGAACTGCTGTCGGGATTTAAAATGCCTCTGTCGGTACATAGGATAACCGCGTTGCGCAGATTTTTGTTTTTCCACAGCTCGTGCTGCTCGTTAAAAACAAGTGCCCAAGCCGTCGAGGTATTTTTTTGTGCATAAAAGCTTTGCTTTTGCGAAAGCTTATCGTACTGCTCAGATGAAAGCAGAGCCGCATCGATGTCCCCCTCTTTCAGTAGTGCGACGTGCTCGCGCGTGCTTTTGGGGAGATAAAGGGTAACCGAGCTAAGATTAGCAGGATTTTCAAGCTTATTGTTGCGAACAAGTTTTACAGAGGATTCACCCCAAGCGCCGAGGAGAAAGCTGCCGTTAAATATTAGTGTGTCGGCAGAAAGTCCGTATCTGCCCGAGGTGGAGCTGAAAAACTGCTCGTTGCAGGGGAAAAGCGCGGGGGAACAAAATGCCTCAATCAGAGCGTCATTTTTACTTGAAAGTGTGATAATAAGAGTTTTTTCGTCCTTGCAGTAAATGCCGAGCTTTGAGGTGTCCTCTCCCGCGAGAACCTTGTCGGCATTCTTTATGGATTTTAGGGTGCGCATTACATCGGCATTGGGGTTGTCGGTAAAAAGCCGCTTTATTGCAAAGGCAAAGTCCTGCGCCGTAATATCTCCGTAGCGGCGTGCCTCACGCTTTTCATAAATGCTCCAGTAAATGTCGTCGTATAGATAAAAGCTGTACTGAAGTCCGTCCTCGGAAACGCCGTAGTGCCGTACTATTGAGGAAAAAATCTCGCCGTCGGCATTCTTTTCAAAAAGACCTCGAAAGCAGTTTTTTATAATGAGCAGCTCACTGTCGGAAGAAGCGGTCTGCGGATCGAGATTTCGCGGCGCTGTACTAAGCAGCCAGCTAACCGATTTTCCCGAGCCCGCTCTTGCGCAGGAGAAAAGAACGCAGGAAAACATAACCGTGCAAAGCAGCAGCGCTGCCGCACGCAATAGTTTTTTAGCTTTCAAACGCAAAATCTCACCTCTTTTACAAATATCATATATAAAAAGTATAGCAAAATGCAAAAGACTTGTAAAGAAAAAGATTTTTATGGCTTTATACATAAAAACAGCCTTTTGGATTAAACTATTTTCGAAATTCTAAGAAAAGGCTGGAAAAACAAATGAAATTTCCTACACAGCAGCAGTATAGCAAAATGAGCGAGCAGTATGCCCCCAAATCCCCGATTGTCAAGGATTGCGTTTGGGCATTTTTGATAGGCGGGCTTATCTGTGCATTTGGTCAGGGACTTATTGAAACCTACCTTGCGCTGGGAATTACAAAGGAAATTGCAACAGGGCTATGCTCGGTTTCACTCGTTTTTTTAAGCGCCCTGCTTACAGGACTCGGACTATATGATGACCTTGCCACCCACGCGGGAGCGGGCACCCTCGTTCCCATAACGGGTTTTGCAAATTCCATTGCCTCGCCCGCAGTCGAGTTTAAAACTGAGGGCCTTATCTTAGGACTCGGAGCCAAGATGTTCATCATCGCCGGCCCTGTGCTTGTCTACGGCATTTCGGCATCAGTAATCTACGGTGTTATTTACTATATAATCTCACTGTTTTAAAAACAAAAGGCTTGACCGATCGGTCAAGCCTTTTGTTTTTAAAACAGTGAGATTATATAGTAAATAACACCGTAGATTA
>JAXJQH010000100.1:0-3084 GCA_036311245.1 Oscillospiraceae bacterium
AATTCTCATTTTGCAACACCTACCCGCCAAATTCCCCGCTTTGCTAAAAGCGGTACTCCTGGCGAGGAGATGGAAGTAAATCTCGAGCTTAAGCTTATTGCTGATGTAGGTTTAGTAGGATTTCCAAATGTCGGAAAATCAACGCTTATTTCCTGCGTCAGCGCGGCAAAACCTAAGATATCAAACTACCATTTTACAACACTTTCTCCCGTTTTGGGGGTTGTTGGCGCAAGCTCTCAGGATTCGTTTGTTATGGCGGATATTCCCGGACTTATTGAGGGTGCAGCTCAGGGGGTCGGGCTTGGTCACGACTTTTTAAGACACGTTGAGCGTTGCCGCCTGCTTGTTCACGTTGTCGATGTTTCGGGCAGTGAGGGGAGAGACCCTATTGAGGATTTTAAGCTTATAAATAACGAGTTGTTTGCATATGACCCTGAAATGAAAAATGTTCCTCAGATTGTTGCTGCTAATAAATCCGATATAGCAACAGATGAGCAGTTTAAAACATTTGCAGAGTTTATAAAAGAAAAGGGATATCCCATTTATAAAATCTCTGCCGCAACAACAAGTGGTCTTGAAGAGCTTCTTTTTGAAATTCGCTCTAAGCTTAAGGAGCTTCCGCCCGTCAAGAAATATGAAACCGAAACTGTGCCTCTTGAGGATGTGATTAAAAAATCTGACCGCTCGTTTACGATTAATGTTGAAGACGGTGTGTATTTTGTCGAGGCTTCTTGGCTTGTTCCTATTTTAAACTCTGTTAATATGGATGATTATGAGTCTTTGCAATATTTCCAGCGTGTGCTCAGAACCTCGGGTATAATCGATGCGCTCATTGAAAAGGGTATTCAAGAGGATGACACCGTTAGCATCTATGATTTTGAGTTTGAATTTGTAAACTAACTTTGGGGAGGAAAAATCCATTCTTAACTTCAAGGAATCGAATTTAAAAGCAGAAACCTACAGCCCGCTGACCCTTGCATTTTTAGGCGATGCTGTATATGAACTTGAAATACGCCGCCATCTTTGCGGGAACGGAAGCGCTCCGTCGGGAGTGCTGCATAAAAAAGCAGTACACTTTGTTTGTGCTGCATATCAGGCAAAGGCATATGACCTGCTCTCTGAGATTTTAAATGAGGCGGAAATGGCAGTTATGAAACGAGGCAGAAATGCAAACAGTGCCTCGGTTCCCAAAAGCTCTTCTCCGATAGAATACCGTAAAGCTACGGGTGTGGAATCTCTGTTTGGCTATCTTCATTTAAAGGGCGAGCAGGATAGAATAAATGACCTTATTGCCATTATCTTAGACAAAATTGATTAGATAATATTTAATTAAAACAAAAAGCCGAGCTTAACGCTCGGCTTTTTTGCGCTTGGCTGCGGAACTAGGATTCGAACCCAGACAAACAGAGTCAGAGTCTGTCGTGCTACCCTTACACAATTCCGCAATAGCAACGCTATTTATTATACCCAAATTTTCTCTGTTGTCAATATTATTTTTTAAAAAAATTATAAGTTTTTTCTTTTTATAAGGCAAATAGGGAATGTAACGCAGCACAAAAGCAGCATTAATGCGGGGATTGGAGCGGAAAAAACAGCGGGAGCAGCTGAGGCGGTGTTGCTTATAAAGGTTTGTGTTGTGTTTATAGGAATAGCAATAAGCAGTAAAAATGTATACAGAACATTTAAAATTGCGTTTAAAAATCTTGATAATATAAATCGGCGGATAGAAATTCCTGCCTCATTGCATATTGCGCAAATCTGAAGCGTAACACACAACCCGCCCCATCCGCAAATGGCAGAGGCAAGCAGCACATTTAAAAGAGAAAGCTCGCAGGCTGCGTAAGCGCTGGCGGTTGTAACCTCAAATATACCGTAAAATAACGCTTTTGTAATCGAGAAATTTTGAGAAAAATTTGGTACAAATGCGATAAAAACCGAAAAAATAATGACAAATGAACAAATCGTTGTCAGCGCGCTGCAGCTTCCCTTTACAGCATTAACGAGGCTTATTGATAGCGGAGTTTTGGAAACGGGTGTGCAGTAGGGGGTATCAGAGACACTAAGCCTTTTACCATATACAAAAATTAGCGAAAAAGAGCTGAGCAGGCTTGATACAAACAAAATTGCGCCAACACTATCGCTTAAAAACATTTTTGAGCCAACTGCAGAGATAAGAAATGATGGACCTGCATTTGTGCAAAAACACAAAAGAATTTCAGATGTTTCGCGCGAGAGCACACCTTTTTTGCATAATGTCGAGATGTTTTTTGCGGCAGATGGATAGCCGCCTATCATTCCAAGCATAAAAATAGAGCAGTATTTCTTATCAATTCCACAAAGCTTTGAGAGGAGTAGGGAAGGGAGTTTTAAAATCCGCTCTGAAAGCGAGCTTTCGGTGAGAAACAGCGTCAGAACCATAAATGGAAAAAGTGACGGAATGAGAATTTCAAGGCTGTTTACAATTCCGCAGTATGCGCCCTGTGATGCGATATCTGGAAAGAGCAGCATAGCTGCTGCAGCGGCAATAACCAAAGCGTATATTACAAGGTCAAGAGGTGTTTTTTTGTTTATCATTTTTTACCCCCCTATTTTGTTTAAGGCAGTATATTAATATGCTCTTAATAATAAATAAATAGCAAAAGATTAGTGTTTTATGCATAGACTATATCAGTTTAGAAGTCACTTCGGGAGGCATTTGTATGAGAAAACCGAAATCTAATTCATCAGATTTAAAAAAGCAAAAAAGCAAAGCGACATTTGCGCAGTTTCTCGAAAAGCAGACAGATATGCCGCCGATTTCACTCTCTGATATTCCATATATTGAAATCAGCGGCAGAAATCATATCGAGCTTGACGGGGTACATAAAATTTTGGAATATAAGCAGGAAAGGTTAAAGCTAAGGTTCAGACACTGCACTGTATGCTTTAACGGAGAGAACCTATTTATCCGCAATTTCAGCAATAAAAATGCGGTTATTGAAGGAACTGTTTCGTCAATAGAATTTGAATAAGCAAGGAGAAGGGTATGCATATAACAAAATTTCCGAGATATTTGCGCGGAATTGTAACTTTTGAAATAAAGGG
>JAXJQH010000101.1:0-12953 GCA_036311245.1 Oscillospiraceae bacterium
ATTATGTCGTTAAGCGTTGGCAGACCGACTTTATCAGTAACATAGCGACACAAATCGATGCTTTTAAGCAATGATTTATCGGCAATCAACGCATCAACGCCACATTTGTTGTCGCGCGCAATACTTTCAATAACGCCATAACTTTCGGGGTGGACAGCCGTATTATCCAATATATTTTCAGCACCGGGAATTCTCAAGAAACCCGCACATTGCTGAAAAGCCTTCTCGCCCATACGAGGCACTTTTAGCAGTTGACGACGCGAAGTAAAGTCACCATTTTCGGCACGATATTCAACGATATTTCCGGCTAATTGCGGACCGATACCCGACACATATGACAATAATTGACGCGAAGCTGTGTTGACATTTACACCAACAGTGTTCACGCAACTCATAACGGTAAAATCAAGGGCTTCTTTAAGTTTGTTTTGGTCCACATCGTGCTGATACTGACCCACTCCTATTGCCTTGGGGTCGATTTTAACAAGCTCGGCAAGGGGGTCCTGAAGTCTTCTTGCTATGGAAACTGCGCTGCGCAGAGTCAAATCAAAATCTGGGAGCTCGGCTGCTGCAAGCTTGGATGCCGAGTAGACCGATGCGCCCGCCTCGCTTACTACCATATAGGAAACATTATCGTCAATCTCGCCTATTACCTGAGCGGTGAACATTTCGGTTTCCTTAGAAGCAGTTCCGTTTCCGATAGCGATAATCTGCGCCTTGTGCTTCTTTATCATCTGCTTCAGAATAGCTTTGGATTTTTCTATCTGCGCATCTGAATGGGTGGGATAGATAACAGAGGTATCGAGAACTCTGCCAGTCTCGTCAACAACCGCGAGCTTGCAGCCCGTTCTGTAACCGGGGTCAAGACCTATTGCAATTTTGCCCTTTACGGGGGGCTGCATTAAAAGCTGATGCAAATTAGTTCCGAAAACCTTTATTGCCTGCTCTGCCGCTCTGTCGGTAAGCTCATTTCGCACTTCGCGCTCGATAGAGGGAAAAATAAGGCGGCTGAATGAATCCTCTCCTGCGCCCTTTACTGCGCTACTGCAAGGACTATTACCCTTCACCACAAGTCTGTCAATAACCGAGAGCATTTTTTCGCTATCTACATTAACAGAAACCTTTAAAAAGCCCTCCTTTTCGCCGCGGTCAATAGCCAGAACTCTGTGACCTGCGATTTTGGAAACTGCCTCAGAAAACTCATAGTACATTGAATAAACGCTGTCGGTATCCTCTTTGGCGGCAACGGATGAAATGATACCGCCCATCATAGTGAGGTTTCTTATGCGCTTTCTGATTTCGGCATTATCTGAAATATCCTCAGCTATTATGTCAAGAGCACCCTGCAAAGCCTCCTCGGCAGTCAAAACCCTTTTTTCCTCATCAATATACCGCTCAGCGGCAACTATAGGAATAAGACTCTGGTCCTCCTGAGCGAAAATGAGCTGAGCGAGTGGCTCCAAGCCCTTTTCCTTTGCAACCGAGGCGCGCGTTTTTCTCTTGGGGCGGAAAGGTCTGTAAATATCCTCAATTTCGGAGAGGGTTTTAGCAGCGTCGAGCGCTAAGGATATCTCATCGGTGAGCTTTTCCTGAGCCTCAATGAGCGTTCTTACCTCTTCCCTTCTCTCATCTAAGCCGCGAAGATAGGAAAGGCGCTCGGAAATTTCGCGGATAAGCTGGTCATCCATAGAGCCGTGCATTTCCTTTCTGTATCGGGCAATAAAGGGAATGGTGTTGCCCTCATCAAGCAAGGCAATTATGTTTGCTACGTAATCGGCACGCACCGAAAACTGTTCTGATAATTTTTGTGAGTAGTCCATCTATAAATCCTCTTTCAGTCATATTTTTTGCATATTATTATTTTAGCACACTTTTCTAAATTTGAAAAGCATAAATTAACCTTGTAATCTGTCGAAAAGTAGTGTATAATGTTATATAAATGTATACCTTATGAAATTTTATAGAAGGGTGAAAAATTATGCCGAGAAAAGACGGAAAAAGATACCACAGTCCCGACATGATGTATTCCATTGCTCCGCACATTATGGCTAAGCGCAGCGATGCCTGCAATTCTGTTACAGTTTATATGCCTTACGAGCCTATGCACGAATACATAGTCAAAAAGCGCGCCGAGGGGGTAAGGCTCAGCCATATGGCACTGGTTATTGCCGCATATGTCCGCACAGTTGCCACACACCCCGCAGTAAACCGCTTTGTTGTTAACAAAAACATCTATTCCCGAAGCGAGCTTATAGTTGCAATGGTGGTTCAGCGCTCGATAGATGCGCAGAGCACTATGGGCAAGCTCAGCTTTAATTTAACCGATACTGTTTTTGATGTCAATGACAAGATAAACAAGTTTGTTGATGACAACCGTCAGGAAGACAGCAACAAGACCGACGAAATTATGCGTAAACTCACAAAGTTTTCTTTCCTTCTTCGTCCCGTCGTCTGCCTGTTAAAATGGATGGATAAGCACGGACTTCTGCCCAGAGCTGTTATTGATGCCTCCCCTTTCCACGCTTCGATGGTTATTTCAAACCTTGCAAGCATTCGCACAAATCATATATTCCATCACATTTATGATTTCGGAACTGTAGGTCAGCTTATCACCATCGGAAACAGCGAAATGCGTCCCATATATAAAGATGGCGAGATAAAACTTCAAAAAAATATGCCACTGGGCGTTGTTTGCGATGAGAGAATTGCATCAGGCGGATACTACGCAAAATGTTTCCACGAAATGGAAAGACTCCTTAAAAATCCCGAGCTTATGGAAGCGCCTCCCGAAAAGGTTATTACCGATTTCTAAATATAAAGAGCCGACTGCGGCACCTTCTGTAAGGAAAATACCACAGTCAGCTCTTTTTTGCATACAAAATGTTCATATAAAAATAGAATTTGTTCGCGTTTGTGAACATAATTTATCCAATTATATTGAATTATTAGAAAATGCGTGTTATAATTTCTGTGTTAATAAAAATTTAATTTTCAAGGTGGTATTTTTTTAAAATCTTATTATTTAATATATAGTAAAGGAGAAACCAAAATGCAAGTCAGCTATAAAAAGCTGTGGAAGCTGCTTATTGACCGCGATTTAAAGAAAAATGACCTGCGAAAGCTCCTTAGCCCCGCAACCGTCAGCAAGCTAAATCGCAACAAAATAGTTTCCTTTACCGTTCTCATTGAGATTTGCAGGTTTTTAAGCTGCGATATTGGGGACATTGTTGAAATTCAGCATTTATCGTAAGGAGAGAGAATATATGGCAAAAAAGCTTAATTTGCCCAAATTTTTATACTTTACAGTTTTAATAAGCTTTATTTTCCCCACCGTTTTCCTTATCGGAAAAATTATTATTATATCATTGAGTACCATAGTTGACCCAAGGCCCATTTCAGATTACATACTAATGCTGCTTGAATGTATATTGGGTATTGTGGTTATTCATCTGCCGTCCTTTTTAGAGCGCAAATTCAGCTTTGAAATCCCAAAAACCCTTTATATTATGTACCTCATTTTTCTCTACTGCGCCATAACACTCGGCGAGGTTCGGGATTTTTACTATAAGGTCCCGCATTGGGACAGTATTCTGCACGGCTTCAGCAGCCTTATGTCGGGAACATTTGGCTTTATGGTGGTTGACATCCTCAACAAAGACAGGCACACCACCTTTACTCTGTCGCCCTTGTTTGTAGCCATTTTTGCTTTCTGCTTCGGCGCAACTATAGGAACTCTATGGGAGATTTACGAATATTCTTTTGACGGTATGTTGGGTCTTAATATGCAGAAATTCCGCCTTGCAGACGGCACAGAGCTTGTCGGTCACGCGGCGCTTTCTGATACCATGAAGGACATAATCATCGATTCACTCGGCGCGCTTATCGCCTCGGTTATAGGATATTTTAATCTTAAAATCGAAAAGCGCCGAGCTGCAGAAAAGCACAGTAGTATATAGAATTCTACTTCTGAAAATCAAGGTTTTTTGAATGAGAGGTATAAAAAATGCGTGTATTGATATTATCTTGTAATACAGGTCAGGGGCATAACACAGCCGCCCTTGCCATTAAGGAAGCTTTTGAAAAAAACGGACATAGCTGCGAAATCCAGAACACCCTGTTATTCCTTTCAAAGATACACGACACTCTTATCAGTGACGGTCACGTTTTTGTTTATAAGCGGCTTCCAAAACTTTTCGGCATCGGCTACCGATACGAAGAAAATCACGAGCCTAAGTTTATACAGGCTCAACTCCGCTTAGGTGTTAAGAAGTTTGAGAAATTCCTCAAAGGTAATAATTTTGATGTCATAATCTGCACCCACGTTTTCAGCTCAATTTTAGTAAACGAATACAAAAAGAAAACCGGTTTTGATTGCCCCTGCGCCTTCGTTTCAACCGATTACACCTGTCACCCCGGCGCATTTGAGAGTGATGCTGACCTTTATTTTATCCCACATCCTGCGCTTACGGATGAATTTGTTTCGGCGGGTGTTGACAGAGCAAAAATTTATCCATTAGGAATTCCCATTTCACAGAAATTTTTATTAAATACCTCAAAAAAAGAGGCAAGAGAAGCTTTGAATTTACCGCTTGACAAAAAGATAGTGCTTATAGGCGGAGGCAGTATGGGCTGCGGGCCTATTGTAAAGCTCTCAGACCTGATTTCTCAAAAGCTTTGTGATGATGGGCTTGTTATTGTTGCCTGCGGAAACAACAAGCAGCTCTTAGAGCGCATTACAAAGCTTAAAAGCCCAAATCTTCTTCCTCTGCCCTACACAAAGAGAATGGACCTTTACTTAGATGCTGCCGACCTCTATCTTTCCAAGGCCGGAGGACTTAGCACTACCGAGGCTGTGTTCAAAAGGGTTGCACTGCTTTACATCGCATCAGTTCCAGGCTGCGAGAGCAGAAACATTGATTTTATGACGAGCCAAGGCTATGCCGATTCTGCCGACACCCCTGAGGACGCTGTGGCTCTTGCAGCTTCTATTCTTAAAGACCCCCTAAAGGCTTGCGAGCGCATTTCAGGCTGCCGAGCACAGCTCCCCGATGACCCTGCACAGGCCATTTGCCAAGAAGTTACAGGCTATGTTTTGAAAAAAGAAGCCGTAAATGTTAAAAAAACGCCCCACGTTCGGTGAGTACTCGGTGCAGTTTGAGTATCTCGGCAAGAAGTTTACAGTTAACTGGCATCCCTCTGATGGCAAGAAATTTGTCCTTAACGTCAAAGAGTGGAACAAAAACAAGTTCTGCGAAGAAGACGGCAAAGGCTTCCTCTATATGGCTGACGGTGATATGCAAAATGAAAACATCATTGATGTTTACTACTAAGTTTTAAATAACACGGGCTGCGCTTTTAGCGCAGCCCGTATTTTCGAGATTTTTTTCGGCAAATAGGCAAAAAAGGTTGACCTTTTAGAATGTTTTTGATATAATAGCTCTTGCAGTTTTCTCGCAATTTAGGTATTAAGGCGCAAGCCTATACAATTTTATACGGAGACGTATCGAAGTGGTCATAACGGGGCTGACTCGAAATCAGTTAGGGAGCAATCCCCCGCGAGTTCGAATCTCGCCGTCTCCGCCAAAAAAGCAGCAGGCATAGAGCCTGCTGCTTTTTGTATGTTCGATTATTTTTTAAATGCCCAGAGTTTGTTGAGCAGAAAATTGCAAGGAATGGTTATAACAAGCACGAGTAGTGGCGAGAGGTACTCTGACACTCCCAAAACGTTTGACAACAGATAAAGCAGCGCCGAGTTGAGACCTATTCCCGTAAATGCATAGGAGCAATAGGATTTTATAAGACCTTTCCACCAACAGGGGCGGGGGCTGAATACAAACAGATAATTTAAAATGAAGGCGCAGGCTGTGCTGATTATAAAAGCGACAGCGTTACTGACAAGCAGATGCAGACCTATAAATACACAAAGGACCGTTACCACATAGGAAACCATAGTGTTAATCACGCCGACGCAGCCAAACCTTATTATTTGTGCAAGCAGCTCTATTTGCCCATCGCTTAATTTTTTAAGTATATTCCCTCTGAAAAGAGAAAGAAAGTTTAATATCAGAGCATTTATTTTATCCATACTACTCTCCGCTTTTTATATCTGTATCGTCCTTACGCACTAAGTACATAGGCTTCTTTTTAACCTCATCAAAAATACGCCACAGATACTCTCCCAATATTCCAAGTGACAAAAGAATGAGACCCGAAAACAGAATGAGGAGCACAACAAGGGTTGTCCAGCCGGGGACTGTAATAGGAGCTACCAAGCCTCTTATTACAAGAAATGCACCATATATAAACGCAATGATAGCACTGACGCAGCCAACAGCCGACATAACACGAAGCGGCATATAGGAATATGTTGTGAAAATATCTATAAACAGCTTGATTTTCTTTGAAAGAGTCCAGCCCGATTTTCCAAGGTCTCTCTTTTGTCTTGTATAGCCGACAAAAGAAGTTGGTACTCCAAGCCACAAAAGCGAAATCTGCGGCTGACAGTTCTTTTCGCTGACACTCAGAAGCTGGTCACGAACATAGCTATCCATCAAATAGAAATCAAAACCGCCGATGGGATACTGCGGGTTTATAAATTTTCTTATCATTTTGTGCGTGGTTTTGGAAAACAGCACACCAAGTCCCTTTTCATTGCGCGACTCTCTGACTGCGCAAACCAGTCGGCTACCCTCTTCATATCGACGAAGCATTTGGGCAAACAGCTCAAAGGGATCCTGCAAATCAGCAGAAATAACTCCCATAACATCGCCTTTGGCGATGGACAGACCATAGTAAACCGCAGCAGTCTGCCCGAAATTGCGGGTAAAGGAAGCTATTCGAATGGTTTCGGGATACTCTGCCTGATACTTTTTCATAATCTCCCAGGAGTTATCGGGCGAGCCATCATTTACCATAATAAGCTCGACATTGTACTCGGGAAAAAGAGTGGGAATAGACTCTATAATATGAGGCACAGTTACAGGGAGATTTTTTTCATTTTTGTATATCGGTATAATGATTGAAAATGTCTTTTTCATTTAACTTCCCTCTCGCTTAATCTATGCGCTTGTATACTCGAACGCAGGTTGATGTGTTATCTTGTTGCGCTTTGTAATGTGTACTGAGTTGCTTAAAAAATGTCGGACTACCTTGTTCAAACCACAAATAACAGTAATAAATCGTGTTATAGGGCTTGAAGAATTCTTCTGCTTCTTTTTCATCTGTTGGTATTTCGGTTACTGAAACGCAATTAACATCATCACGTTTTCCTTGCATTGTCATATAGTATTCATACCAGCCATCGACAATATAATCCCGACAAATCATTACAACAAGAGAATCGTCGCGATATGCATCTACGTGTCCGTATATTGTTTCAGCGGCACCTTTGTAATCATTTTTTCCAGATACAGAATATCCCGAAGTTATGTTAGGTATATGACCCAATAACAATATCATAGGCAGTACAAAGCAGAGCGCTTTTTTAATATTAATATATAATTTTTGAGATGAATATATTTGTTTAAATATCCCGAGCAAAAAGCGAGCAAACCAAACTAAACCATAAGAAGTAATCGCAATGGTGCACGGAAGTATATTCAGAAAATACCGCTCTTTCCAAAGGGTTGCTGTAGGTCTAATAAAGACTCCGTATGCATATACGCAAACAATCATAATAAAAACAACTGCCAAAATCGAAAATGCAGGACTTAAAAACCTCTCATTTTTCTTATGATTTAATAAAATTGCCACAATTCCTACCGCAAAAACTATAACAACTTTTACGTCCCCGCACAAAAATACAAATAAATCATATATTGCTCTGATAGACGGCGTTCTATGGAATGTAGCTTCCATCTCCAAATGTCCCATACTAAATAAGCGGAATACCCACGGAATGAACAAAACTAGAGCAATAACATAAGGAATAAAATCCTTAATTGTTCTCTTTTTTATGCAAAGATAACATATGTCTAAAATGAATAATGCTCCACATATAAACACTCCAAAATAATGCGTATATGCCAGTAAAATCATAGAAATTGTAAAGGCTACGGAATTACGACCAGATTTTAAATTTCTCACATAAAATAGCAATGTAATACTTACCAATAACACCAACAATGAATAAGGTCGAAACTCTTTTGCAGCATTACTTAGTAACGCGGGAGAGGCGGCAGCCAACAGCGAAGCAGTATATCCCACATATTTTCCACCGATTTCTTCTCCTATAAGCCCCATCGTGTAAATAAATCCGGCACAAAGCAACGCAGAAAGAAGAAGCAACCACTCTTCACCATATGGAACAATATTATACCAAATATTTGCAATCAGACGGAAAAGCGGCGGAGTGGTTTCTGTGACCATCAAGGTTTCGTACAGATTTTTTCCCGTTCCACTAAAGGCAACTTGATATATTTCATCCAACCACAGTTCTTGTGGACCAAAATGCGAAACCGCCAGCACCAAAAAGACAACAGCAGCTGCTACATATACGGTTTTTCTTTTAAGCTTTTCATTCTCGCTCTGTGAAATTCGGCATAGCACATATATCAGAAATGCAAATGCACACATAATAACGCCAAAAATAAAGAGACGGCCTGCAGCCTGCAGTATCTGCCTTCTTATACCGCTATTTTCAAGTTCAAGCTCAGTTGTAGTGTAGGTGTCTACAACCACTTTTTGATTCCAAAATCCGACTTGTGCCTTACCGCCCCAATCTGATTTTCTAAAAAGTAGTGTGCGCTCTGTTCCGACAGGCACCTTCAAAACTATACTTTTAGTTGTACCCTCAGGCTGGCGAGCATCATTTTCAGGTCTCCACATATAGTTGTCTTCAGTAGTAAAAAACCATTTTCCTTCTGAAATCTTTGGGAAATCCTTCTTAATTCCTCTAAATTCAATACCCTGAACCGAAACCTCAACACCCTGAGATTTCTCATTCTTTTCATCCAATGCAACGATTCCTACCTCATCATAAACAATAGGCATTTTCTGCACCCACGAGTTCGAGAGAAAAAGGCAGGCTATAAAAATCGCTGCAAGAACGGGCGATGCAATTTTCCCTATTGTATCTTTGAAGTATTTTTTGCAAATAAAAACGAGAAGCGCACAAAAAATTACCTCACCGACAAAACTCAAAACAGAAATCATAATTACCCTCCAGTTTTGCAAAAAACGGTCTTTGCTGTCATTTTTTATTTAGGTTTTCCTAAAAAAACCAATATGTATTATTATACCACCATAATAATAATTTTTCAACATAAATAGCCTAAAAGTAAAAACTGCCCCGAAAGATGTACTTTCGGGGCGGTTTTTGTTTACATTTTTTCAAAGCCGACCAGCAAGCCGCCTTTTTCAGCATAAAAGCTGCAAAGGGCGCGGCAGGCACAAATCTCAACCTGTGCCTTTGGAAACTCAGATTTTATAAGCTCACTTAGCACAAATGCCGCTTTTTCATTAAAGCAATGCGCTATTCTCACCTTTCCGCTCTTTAGTCCCAACTGCTTTAAATGCTGCACAATGGCTTCAAGAGCCTTTGCCTCACCGCGAATTTTGTTTAATGGCTCAAGGTCACCGCGGTCACTTGCCTTTCCTACAACTCGGATACCCAAAAGACCCGCCATTTTTGCAACAATGGGGCTGACTCTGCCGTTATTGGCAAGATTTTTCATAGACTCAAGCATAAACAGAAGCCCTGTTTTCTCGGTGTAAGCAGTAATAGCCTTGCAAACCTCATCAAATTCCTTGCCCGCAAGAATAAGCTCCTGTATTTTTTCTATCATAAGTGCTATCTCGGGTCCTGCGGAAAGCGAATTAAGTACAAAAACGCGGCGGTCGGGGTGCATAGCCTCGTAAGTTTCCTTTGCCATCATTGCAGCGTTGTAGCTACCCGAGAGAGTTGCCGTTATGGTAGCACAGAAAACATACTGCGAATCACCGAAGGCATCAAGCCATTCACCTGCATTGGGGCAGGATGTAGAGGACTTTCCGTTATAGCTAAGTAGATCAGTTACCATACCCAAAACATCGAGCTTTTCATCATCCACATATTCTTTATCGGCTGTGATAATTTTAAGTGGAGCTGACTCAAAGCTAAGCTTTGAAAGGCTCAGAACATCTGCAGACGAGTCTGCAACTATTTTAACTTTAGTAATATCCATCTCGGGAGATTCCTTTCGTCTTTTTTCCGCAAACAACAAATACATTATAGCTTTATTTTATTATTTACTCAATCTACTAAAAGGATTTTAGACTCTCGTATTATTTTTGCAAAAATAGAGCAAAAATTTCGACTCTACTCACAGTAGGATTGGCTCTGTAGCAACAAAGCTGCTCGAAAGAGCAGCTTTTATATCATATCATTTTATTCTATCTTTCTTTTCCCACAAAGAACAGTGCGAGTGTGCCGGGGCCTGAGTGTGCGCCGATAACTGTTCCGACATCGGTGATAATCTCGGTTTCAGCTCCGCCCTTTGCTTTAATCATATCGGCAAGTAGCTGAGCATCAGAAACACAGTCTGCACACGAAATGAAAATTGTTCCCTTATCGGGGGTTTTTGCAAGCTCAAAATATTTATTGGCAAGAGCTTCTATCGAAGCTCTTCTTCCTCTGATAGTTCCTGTTTTTATAAGCTTTCCGTCGTCATCAACGTGCATAATCGGTTTTATTCCGAGGGCCTTGCCCACAAGCGCGACGGCGGGACTTACTCTTCCGCCCCTTTTAAGATACACTAAATCGTCAACAGTAAACCAGTGGCATAGGTTGAGTTTTATACCTTCTATATATGAGGCGGTTTCCTCAAGGCTTGCGCCCTCATTTTTCTTATTCACTGCAAAATACACAAGCATTCCCTGACCTGCAGATGCAGCAAGTGTGTCAACGATTACTATTTTTCTGTCGGGATAGCTTTCTGAAAGCTCCTGGGCAGCAATTTTTGAGGAATTGCAAGTTGTGCTCAGTCCCGAAGAGAAGCCGATATAAAGAATATCTTTTCCCTCTTTTAAAACATCTTCAAAAGCAGCCTTAAAGCCCTCGGGGTTAACGGCTGAGGTTTTGGCAACCGAGCCTTTCTTCATTCTGTTATAAAACTCATCTATTTCCATATCACAGTTAAGATATTCTCTATCCTCGCCGTCAAATCGAAAGCTGAGCTGAATATCCAAAACTCCCCACTTTGAGAGCACCTCGCTCTTCATATCGCAGGCAGAATCTGTGAAAATAACAAAGTTGCACATATTGTATACTCCTTTTATAAGAGGCGATTTGTTATTTTATTATACTCTAGATAAGTAAAACTGTCAACTTATTGTCAAATGATTACAAGATATTCAGTATTTCAACAAAGGGCATATATCATAATTCCAGGTCACCGGTTGCGGGGTTGTCGAGAAGCTTTCCCTGCTCGGAAAAACGCGAGCCGTGGCAGGGGCAATCCCACGAATGTTCTTGTGAATTCCACTTTAAGGCGCAACCAAGATGCGGGCAGCGCGGTGAAGTAAATGTGAGCAAACTTACTGTAGTTTCAAAGGCGTTGCAGACAAGCTGCGGCCGAAGTATACTGCGGGAGGGAGAATATAGCTCGGTGTATTCATTTTGCTTGCCCATAACCATATCGCAAAGCAAATTTGCCGCTACCATTGAGGAAGTCATTCCCCATTTGTTAAAGCCCGTTGCAACATAAAAATCGGTAGTCTGTTTTGAATACCTGCCGATATAGGGAATACCATCGAGAGTCATACAGTCCTGAGTTGCCCAATGGAAACGAGCCTTTGCATTTGGATAGTGTTTTTTTGCAAATGCCATAAGCTCGCCGTAGCTTCCACCCTTTTTTCCTGTGCGGTGAGAGCCGCCGCCGAGCAGCAGCAGATTTTTATAATTTCGAAAAGATAGTCCCTCTTTAGCCTCATCAACATACATTCCGCCGACATCCTCCGCCCCCTCAAGAGCCACAACATAAGAGCGGTGCTGATACATTTTAAGAAAATACAAGCCGTGCTTGTTTATGAAGGGAAAATGGGTTGCAACAATGATTTTTTTGGCAGTTATTCTGCCACAGTTTGTTATAACCGCACCATTCGCAAACTCGCGCGCCACCGTTTGCTCATAGATATTGAGATTTTTTGAAATTGCCGCAGCAAACATTACGGGGTCAAATTGCGCCTGATTGGGAAGGTTCACCGCGCCCGCAACCGAAAATGGCAGCGGAAGCTCCTTCTTATATTTTGCATCGGCGCCGATACTGCGCAACGCGCTTATTTCCGCTTCAATTTTATTCTTATCGGATAACGAATAGACAAAGGAATCCATCGTTTCAAAATTACAGTCTATATTTTCGCAAAGGCGGCGGTACTCCTCTATTGCCTGCGTGTTGGATTTATAATACTGCCTTGCCCGCTCCACCGAAAATCCCTTTATAAGCTTTGCGTAAATCAGACCGTGCTGCGCCGTTATTTTAGCTGTTGTAAATCCGCTGACCTTTGACATAATTCTATCTCTTTCAATAAGCACATAATTTACGCCGCGCTCTGCGAGCTTATACGCGCACAGCACGCCCGCTAAGCCTCCACCGATTATAAGCACATCGGTTTTAATATCACCGCCAAGCCCGTTAAAGTGGGGGATTTCTTCCCTATCCAGCCATACAGTTTTCATATTTATCACCATAAATATTATGGACCTTGAAAGGGCAATTTATAAAATTAAAAATAAATCTTTTAATGTCAAGAGCAACTTGCTTTGTATGCTTTACTCTGCTCACTCAGGTAAGTAAAAAAAGGAGGGCAGTTGTGGCACCTTCCGTAAGGAAGGTGCCACAGTTATATTCGCGGGCGGCGAGTTATATTGCTTCGCAGTTATATTTGGCTTGCGCCAAGTTATATTGGGCTTCGCCCAGGTTTGGAGGCGAATATAATATAACTGCTGCGTAGCAGCAATATAACTTTTGCATAGC
>JAXJQH010000102.1:0-15719 GCA_036311245.1 Oscillospiraceae bacterium
CTTTTGAGCAAGCTATGCAGAGAATTGAGGAAATAGTTGCAATTCTTGAAAACGGTAAATCTTCTTTAGATGAGTCCCTCGGTTTGTTTGAAGAGGCGACAAAGCTTTGTGCCTATTGCAATAAAAGGCTTGACGATGCTCAGAAAAAGGTTCAGCAGTTTTCTGTTATTAATTTAGATGACGAGGAAAAAAATAATGACTGATTTTAAAGAGAGAATTCAAGAATACTGCGCTCTTGTAGAGAATAAACTTGCAGATTATTTTAATCGTAAGGGCTGTCTGCAGCAAACTGTTTTTGATGCTATGAGCTACAGTATCGGCGCTGGCGGAAAAAGAATTCGTCCTATAATTCTGCTTGAGTTTTGCAGAATATGCTCGGGGGATATAAACGGCGCGCTACCTTATGCTTGCGCACTTGAAATGATACACACCTATTCTCTTATCCACGATGACCTTCCTTGTATGGACAACGATGATATGCGTCGTGGAAAACCCTCCTGCCACAAGGCTTTTGGCGAGGCAAATGCTCTTCTTGCGGGCGATGCGCTTCTAAATATGGCTTTTGAAACGATGCTCTCATCACAAGAGGGCAACATCACTGCGGAGTGTCGGCTTAAGGCAGCTCATTTTATAGCGCAGTGCGCGGGCGCTGACGGTATGATAGGTGGACAAACTATTGACCTTGAAAATGAAGGTAAGGATATTTCGCAAGATGTCCTACTTCGCCTTTATCGCGATAAAACTGCAGCTCTCCTGCGCGCAGCGGCGGTGTCGGGTGTAATTCTTGCCGGTGGCTCTCAGAATAAGATAGATGCAGCAGACAGATTTGCATTAAATCTTGGACTTGCATTTCAAATAGTTGATGATATTCTCGATTGCACGGGCGATCAGGCTATTTTGGGTAAACCTATTGGCAGTGATGAGAAAAACAATAAAAAAACATATGTTACATTTAATGGTCTTGATGCTGCTAAAGCTGAGGCAAAAAGGCTTACCAATGAAGCATTAAGTGCTTTAGATAATTTTGATAATACAGAATTTTTAATTGCGCTTTCAAATTATCTTTGTAATAGAAATAAATAAGGTGTACTATGGAAGAGAAAAAAAGTATTCTTGCTTATATTAACTCTCCGGATGATGTTAAAAAATTAGATAATAAAGAGCTTTCACCGCTTTGCGATGAAATTAGAAAAACCTTGATTGAAACCCTATCCAAGCAGGGTGGACATCTTGCGTCCAATCTTGGAACAGTTGAGCTTTCGGTTGCACTGCACCGTGTTTTTTCCACTCCTGGGGACCAAATTGTTTGGGATGTTGGACATCAGTCTTACACTCACAAGCTTTTAACAGGTAGAAAAGAAAAATTTTATACCATCAGAAAAAAAGGCGGTATTTCGGGATTTCCAAATCCTAAAGAAAGTGTTCACGATGCTTTTTTAACAGGTCACAGTAGCACCTCGCTTGCCGCAGCATTTGGACTTGCCAGAGCAAAAGCTATTTCAGGTGATGATGGACATGTCATTGCGGTTGTAGGAGATGGCGCCGCAAGCGGCGGAATGTTTTATGAAGGCCTGAATAATATAGGGCATTATCACGACAGACTTATTGTTATTCTTAATGATAATAAAATTTCAATCTCCAAAAATATAGGCGGAGTAGCGAAATATTTATCTGAAATTCGAGTAAGACCAAAATATTTCAAGGCAAAGGACAGTATTGAGAGGTATATTTCAAAGATTCCTCTTATAGGAAAATGGCTAAGACGCAAAATTAGCAGTTCAAAGTCTATGCTTAAATATGCCTTGTTTCATAACACCTGGTTTGAGGAGTTTGGTTTTACCTATTTAGGTCCTGTTGACGGACACGATGTTAAGACTCTGTGTGAGGTTTTAAAGCGCGCAAAATCCTTAAACAGACCCGTTTTTATCCATATAGAAACAGTTAAGGGAAAAGGGTATAAGTTTGCCGAGGAAAACCCGGGCGCTTATCACGGAGTAAAGCCATTTGACCCCGAAATCGGAAATAAAGTCAACAAAACCTCGGATGGATTTTCTGAAGCATTCGGGAAGCTGCTTGCAGAGCTTGGCAGAGAAGATAAGAAAATCTGCGCAATTTCGCCTGCGATGAAGTATGCAACGGGACTTGATAAATTTGCTGCCGAATTTCCCCGCCGTTTTCTTGATGTCGGCATAGCCGAACCGCTCGCCATTACAACTGCGGCGGGTATGGCAAAAAATGGGATTATCCCTGTTGTAGCAGTATATTCATCGTTTTTACAGCGTGCCTATGATCAGGTGCTGCACGATGCTGCAATTTCAAATCTTCATATAGTTATTGCAATAGACAGAGCAGGGATTGTCGGCGAGGACGGTGAAACACATCAGGGAATATTTGATGTAGCTTTTCTATCAACAATTCCAGATGTAACAATTTTCTCGCCATCTAACTTAGAGGAGCTTTCGCTCTGTCTGAAAAGGGCAATTTACGATGTATCCGGAGTTGTAGCGATTCGTTATCCCAAAGGAACCTCTGCATTACTCCCTGAGCGGTTTGAGCTTTCTGATAGTGAGCAAACGCTATATTGTTCTGATTTAAATAATGACAAAAATCGACTTATAATTACCTACGGACGGGTATATGAACAATGCGCTAAATCCGTTGAATTGGCTGAGAAAAACGGTGTTGGGGTCGATATTTTAAAATTAGTTAATCTCTCTTGCAATCCTGATAGCATAGAGCTTGTAAGCAAATATAAAAATGTTTTGTTTGTGGAAGAGGGAACAGAGCGTGGCTCTATTTCAGAGAAATTTGGTAATGAGCTTTTGAAATCAGGATTTTCCGGGAAATATCGCGCACATACATTGGGTAACTCTTTTATAGCTCATCAGAGTGTCTCTGAGGCATTTAAAGAGTATAAAATGGATGCAGAAAGTATTTATAATATGATAAAGGAATAAAACTAAAGTATGCAAAAGAAAAGATTGGATGTCATCCTTGTCGAAAGAGGATATGTGCCGTCAAGAGAGAGGGCAAAATCACTTATTATGTCCGGTATTGTCTTTGTAGACGGTGAGCGTGTTGACAAGGCGGGGAGTACAATAGCTGAAGATGCTAATTTAGAGGTTCGCGGAAGTGGCCTTTCTTATGTCAGTCGAGGTGGCCTTAAGCTTGAAAAGGCTATGCAGAAATTTCCGATTGTTTTAAATCAGAAGGTTTGTATGGACATCGGGGCTTCAACGGGCGGATTTACTGATTGTATGCTTCAAAATGGAGCAAAAAAAGTTTTTGCGGTCGATGTAGGATACGGTCAGCTCGCTTGGAAGCTTCGCTGTGATGAACGTGTTGTTAATTTAGAAAGAACAAATGTCCGATATCTAACGGCAGAACAGGTAGGGGAGCCTGTCGATTTTATAAGTGTCGATGTTTCGTTTATATCCTTAACGCTTGTTCTCCCCGTTGCTAAGACCTATCTTTCTGAAAATGGAGAAATGGTTTGCCTTATAAAGCCTCAATTTGAGGCAGGAAGAGAAAACGTCGGTAAAAAAGGGGTCGTGCGTGACAAGCAAGTGCACATTGATGTCGTAAATAAGATTACTTCTTTTGCTAAGGAGAATAATTTCGTTGTAAAGGGACTGACCTTTTCACCTGTAAAAGGGCCTGAGGGCAATATAGAGTATCTGATTTATCTTAAAAAAGGATCGGGCAAGCTTGAAATTGAAGAAAATTTAAGCGAGCAAATTGTTTTAGAATCACATTTGACACTTGATACATAAAGAAGGTGAGTAACTTGAAGGTTTTGTTGCTTCCAAATTTTCAAAAAAATGAGTGCTTTCAGATAACATTAAAAGTAATCGATGTTATAAAAAAAGCCGGAGCAGATATATTTGCTTTAGATTATAACAAGCAAAATATTAATGACGACCATTTAACTTATTTATCTCCAAATCAAATCAACTCTGATATTGATTTTGCCATCGCAATCGGCGGAGACGGCACAATTATAAAGGCTGCCAATCTACTTTTGGAGAGAGAAATCCCGCTAATTGGTGTAAATCTTGGAACCCTCGGCTTTCTTGCAGGAATAGAAAAGGATGAGATTGAACTTTTATCCTCAATTTTAGCAGGTAAATTCACTATTGATGAGCGTATGACTCTAGAAGTTTCAATTTGCCGCCAAAACGGCACCCAGCAGTGCTTTACATCTATAAATGATGTTGTAATATGCAAAAATGCATTTTCAGGAATAATTGATCTTGATGTTTATTGTTCAGATGTGCCGACTGCTCACTATAGGGCAGATGGAATTATTTTCTCTACACCCTCAGGATCAACCGCCTATGCAATGTCAGCAGGCGGCCCAATAATGCATCCTGATGTAAAGGCAATTTCCTTGACACCAATTTGCGCTCATTCGTTATTATCTCGACCGATTATTTTACCTGAATATGAGGAGATAACCGTAAAAACCAACGCAGACTCTGCCAAAAGAAAGGTTTTTGTTGTTGCGGATGGACTGAATTCTGCAGATGTTGCGGAAAATGATATTATAAAAATTTGCAGATATGAAAAAAATATAAAATTTATTTCTGCAAATGAGAAAAGCTTTTATTCAGCAGTCAATAAAAAGTTGATGGAAAGGTAGTTGTATAATCTATTATGAAGCAGAAAAGACAAGAAATGATTCTCAACATTATTTCAAACAATGATGTTGATACCCAATCAAGATTAATGGAATTATTAAAGGAAAGTGGTTTTTCTGCAACGCAGGCAACCCTTTCTCGTGATATTCGTGAGCTTAGGCTTGTAAAAGTAATGACTGATACGGGTATTTACAAATATGATGTGCCAACTCAGGAAAAGGCGACAGAACTTAGCACAAAATTTCGCTCTATCTTTTCAGATGCGGTTGTAAGTGTTGATTATGCATTTCATATTGTAGTGCTTAAATGCCATACAGGAATGGCAAGCGCTGCCTGCGCAGCTTTGGATAATATGAAAATCCGTGATGTTGTTGGCTCGCTTGCAGGAGATGATACTATTTTTGTGCTTCTGCGCAACGAACAGCAGGCATTAAAGCTTGTCAGTGAAATCAGACAAATTATAAAGGGATAAAGGGGACATTTACAATGCTGATGCAACTTCACATTGAAAATGTAGCTGTTATTGAAGAGGCAAATATTGAGTTTTCCGATGGATTTCACGTATTAACGGGTGAAACAGGTGCCGGAAAATCAATTATAATTGACTCTATCAATGCTGTAACAGGAGAGAAAACTTCTAAAAATATAATTCGCAGCGGAGCTGCAAAGGCTAAGATATCTGCTGTTTTTTGTGACATTGGTGAAGCTGCACAAGAAACACTTAACGAAATCGGCTGCGAAGTTTCCGAAGATGGAATGATTATGCTCAGCAGAGAATTATCTATTGAGGGAAGAAGTGTTTTCCGTTTAAACGGCAGCATTGTTCCTATGATGATTGTTAAGCAAATTGCACCGTTTCTTATAAATATCCACGGTCAGCACGACAATCAGCAGCTTTTTTCGCCTTCTAAGCATATTAATTTTATAGATGGATTTGCAAATCTTTTTAGTGAGCTGGAAGAATATAAAGTTGTATACAAGAAAATGACCGATGTTCGCTTGCAACTGCAAAACATAGAGACTGATGATGCTTTAAAAGAGCGAAAACTCGAGCTTCTTCGGTTTCAAATCGATGAAATTGAGGCTGCTGCGCTTGTAGGCGGCGAGGAAGAAGAGCTACTTTCAAAAAGAGATATAATAAAGAATTCTGAGGAGCTTTCCGAAAATATCTCATATGCGCACTCGCTGCTTTCGGGAAATGATGAGTCAGATGGTGCTGTTAACCTTATGCGTAAATTAGCAAATGCTTTAGCGACTGTTTCTGAGTATGCATCTGATCTTTCAGCGCTTTCAGATATGGCATCGTCGGTAGTTTATGAGCTTGAGGAGATTTCTTCAGAAGTAAGAAGCTTAGACAACAGATTTGAGTTTGATCCTCAGGAGCTGGATGAGATAGAGGAGAGACTTGACCTTATTTTTCGCTTGAAGCAAAAGTATGGCGGAAGTGTTGAAGAAATTATCCAAAAATATGCAGAGCTTCAAAATGAATTTAACGATATTAATTTCAGTGAAGAGCGCATAGCAAAGCTGCAAAAAGAATACGAGCGGCTGTTTGCGGAGTGTAGTATGAAAGCTCAGGCGCTTTCCGAAAAAAGAATTTGTGCTTGTAAACTGCTTTGTGAGCTAGTAACAGAAGAGCTTGCATTTTTAGATATGCCTAATGTAAGCTTTTCGGTTTCGCACAATACCGTACAGCTTAAAAACGATGGCTGTGACCAGATTGAGTTTATGATATCTGCTAACAGAGGCGAGGAGCTGAGACCCCTTTCCAAAATCGCATCGGGTGGCGAGCTTTCAAGAATTATGCTTGCAATCAAAACCGTTCTTTCGCAAAGCGATGAAACTCAAACCCTTATATTTGATGAAATTGATACGGGCGTGAGCGGAAAAACAGCTCGAAAGATTGGCGAAAAAATGAAGCAGATATCCACTCAAAAGCAGGTTTTGTGTGTAACTCACTTAGCTCAAATAGCATCACTTGCAAACAATCATTTGTTGATTGAAAAAAATACATCAGGTGACAGAACATACACTTCTGTTCGTTCTTTAAGCGATAGTGAACGGGTTGAGGAGGTTGCTCGAATAATGGGCGGAGAAGTTATAACACCCGCAACACTTAAAGCAGCACAGGAATTAATTAATCAATAACGAGAGGAATTGTTTAAGTTGAAGATTAAATTGTTTGGGAAAAAGGTAGAACCTGCATGCTTATACTGCCGTCACGGCAGAGCAAACGGGGAAGGAGATAGGGTTTTCTGCTCTAAAAAAGGAATTGTTTCAGCAGTAAATTCCTGCCGCCGTTTTGATTATGACCCCTTGAAACGAGTTCCCAAAAAAGCGGTTTTATCTACTGATTTAACAGAAAAAGATTTCGAAATATAAATTTTTGAACGCATTTTAATAACAATTTTACATTTACTACTATAAAAATAAAAAAATATGTTGCAAAAAAATTATAAATATGATATTATTTTATAGTTAAAAAAGTTATTCGGAGGATTTAAAATGAATATTTTCGAAATAATTGCAGGCGCATTTCTCATTCTAACAAGTATTGCTATTATCATTTTGGTTATGCTTCAGGATTCCACAGAGGGAATGTCTTCTGCTGTTACAGGTGATGTTTCTCAGTCGTATTTTAACAGTAACCGCGGTCAGACCAGAGAAGAGAAGCTTAAGAAATTTACTAAAATCTGTATTATTGTATTTATGGTTATTACTCTTGCTGTAGGAATAGTCAGCAGATTTGTAAAGTAATTTAATTTTAAAATTAAATATACGGAGGTAATTTGCTATGAAAAAAATTATTGCATTTTTAACAATGGCATTTATTACAATTTCTGCATCTATGTGCGTGTTTGCAGCTTCCAGTCCCAGCGGAGAGGCAAAGCCTGATGAATTTAATGTTATCGGTAATGTTGAATTTTCCGCAACAGTTGCAGTTATTGATAATGACCTCGAATCAAAAATTGATAAAAACGGAAATTTTCGCATTGAAGGAATTGAGGCCGGAACTCACGTTCTTGTTATAAAAAATGATTCGGCTGAAGTTGGAAAGGTAACTTTTTCTGTTGCAAAAGGCAAAGAAACCAAGTATGTTTTGCTTGAGGATGGAAGCTATGATATTACCGTTGCTGCTAATATAAGCACCATCAGAATTGATTTTAAAATTGACGGCGGCAAAATAGTGATTTCTGAACTTGCTCCTGCAGGAAACGATTCTCCTCAGAGCCCCGAAACCGGTGATGTTGCTACATCTGCTTGTGTAATCTTACTCGTCATTTCGTTTGTAGGAATAGTTTCTTCAGCATATTTCAGAAAGATATATGCTCTCTAATCTCAAATTTTAAACCCCCGCAAAGTAAGTTATCTTTGCGGGGGTTTCTTTATCTTTTTATTTGACACAGAACTCAAATAAGGGTATAATCTTTTATAGAAAAACTATAAAGGGAGAAGCAAAAAACGCTATGAACAAAAAGAACTTTTGGAATACATCGCTTATTGTTTCATGCTGTGTTTTTGTTATAGTTGCGCTGATTCTTGCAAATCTTTTATTTGGTCATAACAAATTTGGTAAGTATAAAAACCAATCGTCGGCTATCGCATCAAGGGAGCCCCTTCCTGAAAATCCTATTGACTTTGCTTCACTTCAAGAAATTAACCCTGAAATATATGCTTGGATTCGTATTCCAAACACAAATATTGATTATCCTATAGCTCAAAGTGCAACAGATGATGGATTTTATCTTCATCACGACATATATGGTAAATATGTTTTTTCAGGAACGATATATTCAGAAATGAAAAACAGCAAGGATTTTTCAGACCCCAATACCGTTATATACGGACATAATATGACCAAAGGATATATGTTTCAAAATCTTTACAAATTTCAAGAAGAAGATTTCTTTAATACAAATACCGAGTTTTATATCTATACACCGGGGCGCATATTAACTTATACAGTTTTTTCGGCATATCAGTATGATGACCGTCATATACTTAATTCTTTTGATTTTTCTGATGAAGAGGTTTTTGCGGATTATCTTGAAAGTGCAAAAAAACCGACCTTTATGCTTAAAAATGTAAGAAAAGATATAGAGGTTACAACAAAGGATAAAATAATGACTCTCAGCACCTGTCTTGGTAATGGAAAGAAATATCGTTATCTGGTACAAGGAGTTTTAACAAATGATCAACCAACCCAATGATAAACAAACAGAAAAGCGCAGTAAAAGGGTACTATTGTATTTTTTAATTATGGTTTTAGTGCTTTCAATAGTTATAACATGCACATTAACGACTCTTATATATATTGGCAAGAAAAAAATGCTTAACAATTCCGATGCCAGCATAGTCACCCCCGAAAGCATTGTAGAAGTCGAGGGTAATGACGGAAAAACCATTATTTATAACGGAAAAAAATATCAATTTAACGAGAATATTACCAGCATTTTGCTTATTGGCGTTGATAAAGAAAGGTTTGATGATACCGCTGCTGAAACATTTGGAGAAAACGGTCAAGCTGATGTTTTAATGCTTATGGCTATTGACACATCAAACGGAAATATCAAGGCTATCCCTATTTCACGCGATACAATGGCGGATGTAAACCAATATTCTCTAAACGGACAATATTTAGGCATCACCAAAGAACAGATATGTCTTAGCTATTCTTATGGCGATGGCAGGGAAAAAAGCTGCAAAAACACAGTTACTTCGGTGTCCAGACTGCTATACGGTATGCCTATAAATTCATATGTAGCAATAGATATTAAAGCAATTAAAATATTAAATGATGCGGTTGGCGGAGTTAATGTTACGGTTGCTGAGGATATTGAGCTATATGATAAGAAATTAAAAAAAGGCGATACCGTTAATTTAAAAGGTGAATACGCACTCAAATATATCCGCGGTCGTGATGATACATTAACAGCCAACAGTGAGCGAATGAGTCGGCAGAAAAATTATATGCAGGCTTTCTATAGAACTGTATTAGCAAAGACAAAAAAAGATATAACAACCCCCATTAAGCTTTATAAAAAAATTTTGAATTATAAAATCAGCAATTTAAGCGTTGCTGATATTTCATACCTCACACAGTGCGTGATAAAAAACGGGGTAAATGAACTTGATTTCACGTCTATACCCGGAAAAAATGTTGCGGGTGAAAAATACGTTGAATACCATGCGGATTCAGAGGCGTTGTATGATATTGTTGTAAACACATTTTATCAGCCTGTAGCTGAATAAAACCCTCAAAAGGAGAAAAATTATGGCCAGTGTATTTTCTGTATCACTTGAAAAAATCAAAAATGAGTTTTCCTTAGAAGAAATCCATTCTCCATATGATTGCAGCGAAAAGCTAATAATCAGTAACGATGTTAACCGTCCGGGGCTTAATCTTGTCGGTGACTATGATTTCTATGATGAAAAAAGAATTCAAATAATTGGTAATGCTGAGTACGGTTATCTGAAAAAACTCTGCTCAGAGAAACGCCGCGAGGTTCTTGAGCAGTTTATGGAGCACAAGCCGCCGCTGATTGTAGTTACAAGGGCGAACGAAGTTCTTCCCGAAATGCTCGATAGTGCAAAAAAATACAATGTTTTCTTAATGAGAACAGCCGTTTCTACATCTCGTTTTATTGCCGAGATTATTTCGTTTCTGCATGTTGAGTTGGCTCCCAGAATAACCTGTCACGGTGTTTTGGTAGAGGTTTATGGTGAGGGTATTCTTCTTTTGGGCGAAAGCGGTGTTGGAAAAAGTGAAGCGGCTATTGAACTTGTAAAGAGAGGGCATCGCCTTATCGCTGATGACGCTGTTGAAATCAGAAAGGTTTCGGAAAAAACTCTTGTTGGCTCATCACCTGAAAACATTCGACATTTTGTTGAGCTTCGCGGAATAGGAATAATAAACGTAAGGCAAATTTTCGGTATAGGTGCTGTTAAAGTTACCGAGAAGGTTGATATGGTCATAAATCTTGAGCAATGGGATAACAAAAAGGTTTATGATAGAATAGGGCTTGAAAACGAAAAAACAGATATTCTTGGAGTATTTGTAAACAGCTTAACTTTGCCTGTTCGTCCTGGCAGAAACCTTGCAGTTATAATTGAAGTTGCCGCCATGAGTAATCGACAGAAAAAGATGGGTTATAATGCTGCGGAAGCACTAATGAAACAGCTTGGAATGGTTGTTGATGATGATTCGGTTGGAGATATTGCTCCAAGAGCATAAGGGAGGACAAAAATTATTATGATTTATTATATCGGAATTGACCTTGGGGGAACAAATATTGCAATCGGTATTGTAGATGAAAACTATAATATCGTTGCCAAAAAGAGTATTCCTACTGCTTGCCCTCGCAGCGCAGAGGATATAGCAGATGATATATCAAACACTGTTTCTTTACTTATATCTGAAAATAAAATTTTATTTTCGGATATAAAATGGGCGGGTATTGGAACCCCAGGCTCAGTTAATTCACAAAGCGGAGTTGTAGAAAGGGCATATAACCTTGGATTTGTTGATACGCCGCTGAAAAAACTAATTGAAGAGCGCCTTAATATTGAATGTTTTGTTGAAAATGATGCAAATGCTGCTGCTTACGGTGAATTTCTTGCAGGTGGCGCAAAAGGCGCTGATTCTGCCGTCTGTGTTACCATTGGAACAGGTATCGGCGGAGGAATAATACTTAACAAAAGAATTTTTAGCGGATGCAATTTTTATGGCGCAGAGCTTGGTCACGTCGTCATTGAAATAGACGGAAAACCCTGCAACTGTGGTAGAAAAGGTTGTATGGAACGTTACTGTTCTGCTACTGCGCTAATCGAGCAGACAAAAAAGGCAATGATTTCAGATTCCAGTAGTCTTATGTGGCAGGAGTGCAGTGGCAACCTTGAAAATGTTTCGGGAAGAACCGCATTTGATGCTTTGCGCCGTGGAGATAAAGCGGCTAAGAGTGTTGTTGAGCGTTTTATAGAGTATCTTGCTTGCGGTTGCACAAATTTTGTAAATATTTTTCAGCCTGATGTTCTGCTTATAGGTGGTGGAATATCTAAAGAGGGAGATGCTCTTATTGGGCCTTTGAGTAAGCTGATTTCTGCAGAGTCTTTTGACAAAAATCCTTCAAAAGTCACTAAAATAGTTGCTGCCTCTCTTGGAAATGATGCGGGAATCATTGGAGCTGCATTTCTCGGACTATTACACGAAAATCAGTAGGAGGGTTTTCATTTGAAAAATGAGCTGATATCTGCACTTGAAAAAGCAAAAATCGAATACAAGCTCTGTGAGCCAATGAAATTGCACACCTCTTTTAAAATTGGCGGCAACGCCGATATATTTGTGCTCCCCGATAGCAGTGAAAAATGTGTTTCTGCGATTTCTTTTTGCAAACAATTTGATGTTCCTTATATTATTATCGGAAAAGGCTCAAATCTTCTAGTTAACGATGATGGATATAGGGGGGCAGTTATTTGTGTTTCAACACATATGTCTCAAATACAGCTAGTTGGCGAGGATAAGATATATTGCGAGGCGGGCGCATCGCTTGCAAGTGTTTGCAATTTTGCTTTTGAAAACGCTCTTACCGGCCTTGAATTTGCATATGGTATCCCCGGAAATATCGGCGGAGCTATTTCAATGAATGCGGGAGCCTATGGGGGAGAGATGCAGGATGTAGTTTGCGAATGCGAATATGCAGACGACTCTGGGCGGCTTATAAAGCTTAAAAATAACCAGCTTGATTTTTCCTACCGTCATAGCTTTTTTACGGGCAGACCGTATTGCATTGTAAATTCTCTTTTACAGTTAAAAAAAGGGGAAACTAAGCAAATTCGCGATACAATGAATGAACTTCTTAATCGAAGAAAAGAAAAACAGCCGCTTGAATATCCAAGCGCTGGAAGTACATTCAAACGCCCTGAGGGAAGCTATGCGTCTTTACTTGTCGATAAGTGTGGTCTTAAAGGTTTCAGAGTTGGAGATGCGCAGGTAAGTGAAAAGCACGCAGGATTTGTAATAAACCGAGGTAATGCAACCTGCAGTGATGTTCTTAACCTTATGGAGCAGGTAACAAAAATTGTATTTGAAAAAACCGGTTTTGTTTTAGAGCCGGAAGTAAAACTCATATAACATCGAAGGAATATTTATGGAGATTGTAATTGTAACGGGTTTGTCTGGTTCGGGAAAATCGCGAGCTATGGATGCGCTTGAGGATATCGGTTATTTTTGCATCGACAATATGCCTCCTCAGCTTATTCCTAAAATTGCTGAGATATGCAGTGACGGAAAGAACAGCAAGCTCTCCAAGGTTGCTATTGCGGCCGATGTCAGAGGCGGAGATTTATTTTTCTCGATATATGATGGGCTTAAAGAGCTTAAAAATAATAATATTACATATAAAATTCTGTTTTTAGACTGTCTTGATACTGTTCTTGTGCGCAGATACAAGGAGAGTAGACGAAAGCATCCTCTTGATGACGGTACAACCTCTGGAACAGAAGCTGCAATTAAGCTTGAGAGAGAAGTTTTGAAAAAAGTTCGTGAACAAGCAGATTATATTATTGATACCTCGCTTATTTCGCCCGCGCAGCTAAAAGAAAGAATTAATAATCTTTTCTTAGGTGATATCCGCAAATCTATGATTGTCAGTTGTCAGTCTTTTGGCTTTAAGTATGGTCTTCCTACAGAGGCAGATCTTGTTTTTGATGTAAGATGTTTGCCCAATCCATTTTATATAGACGAATTAAAACACAAAACAGGCTTAGATCAGCCGGTCTATGATTATGTAATGAACTGGCCACAAGCCCAGGAGTTTGAAAAAAAGCTTATTGATATGATAGATTATCTTATTCCTCTCTACATTGACGAGGGAAAAAGTCAGCTTGTTATTGCAATAGGCTGCACAGGGGGTAAGCATCGTTCGGTTGTCTTTTCGGAGCTGTTATATAAGCACATATTCGCTAATGGCATAAGTACAAGTATCAATCATCGGGATATTACAAAAAATTAAGCAGGTGTTAAAGCATTGAGCTTTTCAAATCAGGTGAAAATTGAAATTTATGAGGCGTATAAGATGCCCGATAGCTGTAAAACTGTTTTGCTTTACGGTATATTTTCTGCTGCAAGAATATATAGCGAAACAGAAATTGAGATTTTATCGGAATCAAAGGATATTGCATATTACACCTCTAAACTTATTGGCAGATTGTACCGTGTCAATATTCCTGTTTTAAAGATTTTTAACTCAGAAGAACAGAAAAAAGAACTGTATCAGGTTAAAATTATCGACACAAGAATCTGCAAAACAATTTGTGACAGCTATAACTGCGGAAAATATTCTGATGCGGTCGGGCTCATTTCTCTTGATGAAAGCATTACCTGGGCATTTATAAAAGGCATATTTTTAGGCTGCGGTAGTGTTTCCGATCCTGAAACTGAATATCATCTTGAATTTGCCTTTCGAAGAAAAAATGACGCATTTTTTGCCCAAAATATGTTAACATCCTTAGGCTTTTCACCTAAAATAACAATCAGAAGAGAAAGTTATCTTGTTTACTTTAAAGACAGCACCTCAATAGAGGATATTTTAACGGGTATGGGAGCAGTAAAACACGCCCTTCGGCTTATGGACTCAAAGGTATTAAAAGACCTCAGAAACCGCTTAAATCGAAGAAATAATTGCGAAACTGCCAATATGCAGAAAACCATTTCTGCTGCAATGGAGCAAACAAAAGCTATTCGATATATTATTACAAAGCGCGGAATAGATTATCTTTCCGAGGATTTACAAAGAATTGCGGAGGTTAGGGTTGAAAATCCCGAAATGTCCTTAAGCGCTATGGCAAATGAGCTCAGCGGTGAATTCAGTAAATCAGCAATAGACAGAAAACTTAAAAAAATTGTTTCTATTGCTGAAGAAATAAAACAACAGATAGGGAAGGGATAGTGTGTCTTCGTTTGTCCATCTTCATGTACACAGTGAATATAGTCTGCTTGACGGCGCCTGCCGCATAAAGCGCCTTGTTAGCCGTGTAAAAGAACTCGGTCAGACAGCTGTTGCAATCACTGACCACGGCGTTATGAACGGCGTTATTGATTTTTATAAAGAATGCCTTGCTCAGGGTGTAAAGCCCATTATCGGATGCGAGGTTTATGTTGCACCTCGCACCCGTTTTGACAAGGTTTCGGGCATTGACTCATCTCCCTATCACCTTGTGCTGCTTTGCAAGGATAACACAGGATATCAAAATCTTGTAAAAATGGTATCACAGTCCTTTACAGAAGGTTTTTATAGTAAGCCCCGAGTCGATTTAGAGCTTTTGAGAAAGCATTCAGACGGGCTTATTGCGCTTTCCGCCTGCCTTGCAGGAGAAATACCCAGAAAGCTTGTAAATGACGATTATGAGGGCGCGCTGAAATCAGCCGAGACCTATATAGATATTTTCGGAAAAGAGAACTTTTACATTGAAATTCAGGACCACGGAATTCCCGAACAGAAGAAGATATTAGGTGATTTATTTAAGCTTTCACAGCAAACGGGCGTTGGACTCGTTGCAACAAATGATGCGCATTATATTGAAAAAGAAGACTCTCGAATGCAGCACGTTCTTATTTGTATTCAAACAAACAGAACTGTTGATGAGGAAGGTGGTCTTGAGTTTTCAACGGAGGAGTTCTATGTTAAATCACAAGAAGAAATGCAACGTCTCTTCTCCGCCTATCCCGGCGCAATTGAGAACACTACTAAAATAGCTGAGCGTTGTAATGTAAGCTTTGAATTTGGAAACACCAAGCTTCCTAATTACACAGCTCCGACGGGAGAAAGTAACCGAGATTATTTCTATCGCCTATGCTTTGAGGGGTTGTACCGAAATTTTGGCAATGATGTTGACAAAACTATTGTTGACAGGCTCAATTACGAGCTTTCTGTTATAAATCAAATGGGGTATGTTGACTATTTTTTGATAGTAGCCGACTTTGTTAATTACGCTAAAAATAACGGTATTCCCGTGGGTCCCGGGCGTGGCTCGGGTGCGGCTTCTTTAGCGGCATACTGTATTGGAATTACAGGTATAGAC
>JAXJQH010000103.1:0-9284 GCA_036311245.1 Oscillospiraceae bacterium
CATTGAGGACATTGAGCAGGCACTCAGTAATGTTTAAAATTCAGAGAGGTTTTTTAAGTTATGCCAATCAAAATTCCTAACCGGCTCCCCGCTGTTAAGACTCTGACAGAGGAAAACATCTTTGTTATGACAGAAACGCGGGCAATTACTCAGGACATCCGTCCTTTAAAGCTTTTGCTGCTGAATTTAATGCCCACCAAGATTGACACGGAAACCCAGTTTTCGCGTCTTTTAGGAAACACACCTCTGCAGATAGAGCTTGAGCTTATCCACACCAAGACGCACAAATCAAAAAACACCTCAGAGGAGCATCTGCTCGCTTTTTACAAGACCTTTGAGGACATAAAGGACCGCAATTTTGACGGAATGATTATCACGGGTGCTCCCGTTGAGCAGATGGAATTTGAAGAGGTTTCATATTGGGATGAGCTTTGCGAAATAATGGAGTGGTCAAAGACACATGTTCAGAGCACTCTGCACATCTGCTGGGGCGCTCAGGCAGGGCTTTACTATCATTTCGGAATTAAGAAGTATCCCCTTCCCGAAAAGCTTTTCGGGGTGTTCCCCCACACCGTTGAGCGCAAATCCTCAATTCTTTTCAGAGGCTTTGACGATACCTTTATGGTCCCCCATTCCCGTCACACTACTATAAAGCGCGAGGATATTGAAAAAGAGCCGTGCCTTAAGCTACTTGCCAGTTCAGAGCGCGCGGGAGTTTATGCTGTTTCTACCGAGGGTGGCAGGCAGATATTCATAACGGGACACTCGGAATACGATGCGAGAACACTTGAAAAAGAGTATCTCAGAGATAAAAATGCGGGGCTGTCCATTTATGTTCCCGAAAACTATTATCCTGACGATGATGATACAAAAGAGCCGCGGGTTTCCTGGAGAAGTCACGCAAATCTCCTCTTTTCAAACTGGCTTAACTATTTCGTCTATCAGGCAACGCCCTACGATATTACTAAGATAAAATAAATGAAAAAGGACTATGCTAATTTAATTTAGCATAGTCCTTTTGTTTATTCCTTAGTCCATAGGCTTGGCATAAATAGTAGGAGCATTGGGTATATTTCAAGTCTGCCTAAGAGCATTGCGAGAGAAAGGACAATTTTAGACAGGTCAGAGTACGCGGCAAAGTTTCCTGCAGGGCCGACGCCGGAGAGGCCCGGACCGATATTGTTAAAGCAAGCCGTTACTGCTGTAAAATTAGTTTCAAAATCAAAGGGCTCTATGGAAACGACAAGCAGGATTGCGACAAAGCAAAAGACATATGTGGCAAAATAGGTGATTACTGCTGAGACAACCGCATTATCAAGGCTCTTGCTCTCAAATTTTACAGAATTTACCGAGCGAGGATGCAGTAGCTTTCTCAGTTCTCTGCCGATTGTTTTGAAAAGAATAACAACTCTCGACACCTTAAGTCCGCCCGCTGTTGAGCCTGCGCAGGCGCCTATAAACATAAGCACTACAAGCACAGCCTTTGAAAATGTGGGCCAGAGGTTAAAATCGGTCGTGGCGTAGCCGGTTGTTGTAATAATAGAGGAAACCTGAAATACCGACTGTCTTAAAACCTCTGCAAAATTTTCATACATTGGATAAATATTAATGCAGATTACTGCGACAGACACAGCAACTATTGCAAGGTAGCTCCGCAGTTCTGTGCTTTTTAAAGCCATTTTGAATTTGCGGATAAGCAGCATATAATAAAGGTTAAAGTTTACGCCGAATATAAGCATAAATATTGCAATTATCCATTGAAGATATGGGCTATATCCGCCGATACTGTCAGCTTTAATTCCAAAGCCGCCTGTTCCCGCTGTTCCAAAGGTGTGAACAACACTGTCAAAAAGAGGCATTCCGCCGCAAAGCAGCAGGATAATCTGCACAATAGTTAATGCTATGTAGATAAGATAGAGAACTCTTGCGGTATCCTTAGCTCGTGGAACGAGTTTTCCAAAAATAGGACCCGGCATTTCGGCACGCATAAGGTGAACAGAGCGCTCAGTAACATTGGGAAGCAGTGCCATAACAAAGACAAGCACTCCCATACCGCCTATCCAGTGTGTAAAGCTGCGCCAGAAAAGAAGTCCGTGGCTCATACTTTCGACATCTCGCAGAATAGAGGCACCCGTCGTGGTAAATCCGCTGACGGTTTCAAAAAGCGCATCTACAAACGAATCTATCTCGTTTCCAATAACAAATGGCAGCGCTCCGACGCTCGAAAACCCGAGCCAAACAAGGGCGACTATGGCAAAGCCCTCACGAGCATAAATTACATGGTTTTTTGTTCGGAAAATGTGAGTCAGCACAAGGCCCAGCATAAGGGATATTGCCGACGAAACAAGGAACGCCGAAAGACATTCTTCGCTATAATACAGCGCGACAGCAGCAGGCAGCAAAAGCAGAGCTGCAAGCGCAAGAAAGACGCGGCCTAATGTGCTGAATATCATTCTATAGTTCATTTCTAAAAATTCCGCCTTTTAGTCAAGAATATCGGAGAGGTCATTTAGGTAGTGACCTGCGGCAAGCACCACAATATGGTCCCCTGCAAGAATGACATCATTACCGCCCGGAATAATTGCCTTGCGGTTTCTGATTATGCCTGCAATAAGAATGTTTTTCTTAAGTTTAAGTGCGTGCAGAGGAATATTCTGGTGCATAAAATCCTCTTTAACAATAAATTCAAGAGCCTCAGCCTTACCGTCCATAAGCTTATAGAGGGTTTCAACATTACTGCCGAGTGAATTTTCAAGCGCTCTTGCATAGCGGGAGAGCAGGTCGGTAACAACGGTTTTGGGAGAAACGATTGTATCAAGTCCCAACTTTTCAGCCATTGAGGCAAGCTCGCCGCGGTTTACCTTTGAAATTACTTTAGGGACATTCTGAGCCTTAGCAAAAAAGGAAATGAGGATATTTTCTTCATCTATGCCCGTTAAGGCGACAAAGGCATCTGTTGAGGCTATTCCCTCCTCCAATAGAAGCTCCTGTTGCGCTCCGTCACCCTCTATGATAATAGCACCGTCAAGAAATTCACTGAATTCTTCACACTTTGCTCTATCCTGTTCGATTATCTTAACAGGGTTGCCGCTTGCAAGCAGCAATTTTGCAAGGTAGTAAGAGGTTCGGCTGGCGCCGAGAATCATAACGTTCCTTGCTTTCTTTTGCAGAATACCTAAAGCTTTAAAAAGCTTCTGAATTTCTGCAGGAGAGGCGGTAAAGCCGACTCTATCCCCTGCTTTTAAGACAAAATTACCGTCAGGGATAAATACCTCGTCATCACGCTCGACAGTTCCTACAAGGTAGTTTCCCGCATATTTTTTTCGCATTTCGATAAGAGATAGGCCATCGAGGATAGACTCGGGTTTAAGGCGGTGGTGAATAAGCTCAAACTGCCTTCTCGAAAAGGTTTCGATACTGTCTGCACTGGGGAATTTTAAGATATTATAAAGCTCCTTTGCAATAACCTGCTCGGGATTTATTGCAGCATTAATGTCAAGCTGTTGCTTTAAAAAGCCTAAGTTATGTTCATTATACAAAGGGCTTCTTATTCTCGCTATAGTATTCTGCGCACCCATTTTCTTAGCCAAAAAGCAGGCGAGCATATTCATTTCGTCTGAACCCGTGACGGCAACAAAAAGCTCCGCCTTCTGGACATCGGCTTCGCCGAGTGTATTAACATCGGTTACACCGCCGCAAACGCACATAACATCATAAATATTGCTGATTTCGGCTACTACTGCGCTGTCGCTGTCAACAGCAACGATATCGTGTCCCTCAGAAACGAGGCTTGCGATAATAGTAGTGCCAATTTTTCCGCATCCTGCAACAACAATTTTCATAAATAATTTTCCTTTTTAAGTGATATATTAAGTGATATATAGTGTCATTATACTACATCTATTTCAATATTTCCACTTTTTTGAGCAAATTTTCTGCAAAGGACACTGCCCTGTCCGAGATTTCGGGCAGGGCAGTTTTGTTAAATCATATCTCTGAAGCCTTTTCCGCTTATTTCACTCGTATCGGTTGCGATAACAAACCCCTGAGCGTCAAGTGATTTTACGAATTTTTTAAGCTTCATTGTCTGTCTTGCCGAAAGAGCAACCAAAAGAATGCTTCTTTCCTCGTGACCGAATGCGCCCTTAAAATGCTCGCTGACGGTTGCAGTTCTTTTAAGCTCGTGGGTTATATAGTCGCAGACATCTTTTAAAAATTCAGGTTTTATAACAACTGTGCAGAATTTTGAAAGGTGTATGCTCTTTATAACATTATTAAGAACAAATATCTTTGCGGCAAATGCGATAAGTGAAAAAAGCCAGTTTTCTATACCAAAAACAAAGAAATTTACCATAACTATAAGGGCGTCAACGCAAAACAGTGCCTTCGAAATATTTATGCTGCTATATTTCTTTATTACCATTGCAATAATATCTGTGCCGCCGCTCGAGCTCTCATAATCAAAGAGAATAGCAGAGCCGATAGCGGCTAAAAGAATTACAAACAAAAGCTCAAGCATCGGCTGATTTGTAAGCGGCTCCCTCAGGGGGCAGAGAAGCTCAAAGCCCTGCACTAAAACTGTTTGGAGAAGAGAGGCATAAAGGGTTTTTATGCCGAACTCCTTTCCCAAAATGGCAAAGCCGAAGATAAGAAACAGAAGATTTATTGCTGTTGAATAATTGACGGCTGTAAAGGTTGGAACCAGTCTTGCAAGAATAACGGCTAGTCCCGTTACTCCGCCTGTGCTAAAATTATTTGGGAATTTAAAGAAATAAATTCCTATCGCTGTAAGTACGGTTGCAAGGGTTATCCACACAAAATCCCTGAAATACTTTTTTGTTTTGTTCATATAATACACCTCAATATTATTATTTTTCTCCTACGAGGCCAAAAAATCAGCAAGTTCAAAACCATTAATTGACAGCGCTATTTAGTTATGTTAATCTAAGTATAAACAGTTATAAATATTTATAACATTCAAACTATAGGAGAAGAAAATGAATATTGTACTCATAGGTATGCCGGGCTGCGGAAAAAGCACCATTGGTGTGCTGCTTGCAAAGGCGCTGCTGCTTGATTTTATTGACACCGACCTTTTAATACAAAACAAATTTAATAAAAGGCTATCCGAGATTATATACAGCGAGGGGCTCGAGAGCTTTAAACAAAAGGAAAACCTTGTGCTAAGCCAGCTTTGCTGTAAGGGCGCCGTTATTGCAACGGGCGGCAGCGCGGTTTATTCTGATAAGGGAATGGAAAATTTAAAGAAAAACGGCAAGATATTTTATTTAAAGCTTCCCCCTGATGAAATACGCGAGCGAATTGTGAATATAAAGACTCGCGGAATTGTAATGGAAAAGCACAGCACTATAGAGGAGCTTTATTTGGAGCGTGCTCCGCTATACGAAAAATACGCTGACATAACCCTTAACTGTTCACAGCTTTCTATTGAGGAGTGTGTTTCTGCACTGACCGAGCTTGTAAAATAAAGGGGAGATGATATTATGAAGTTTTTATGGATAGCATTGGGCATTTTGGCAGCGATTTCTGTACTCTTTTTCCTTATATGCTACATATGCTTTCGTATGGCATTCTATGTTCCCCGCCGCAAGGATGATTGCGATAATAAAATAGATATACCCGAGGGGGATATTTATGAGCCTTTCAGAGAAAAAATAGAAAAATGGTCGATTGAAACTATGAATATGCCCTGCGAGCAGTTTTCAATCACCTCTTTTGACGGACTTACCTTATACGGCAAATTCTACGAGTACGCACCCGATGCACCTATTGAGCTTATGTTTCACGGATATCGAGGCACTGCTCAGCGCGACCTTGCGGGCGGTGTTCAGCGCTGCTTCAAGCTCAAAAGAAGCGCCCTTATAGTTGACCAGCGCACAAGCGGCAAAAGCGGCGGCAGCGTTATCACCTTTGGCATTAACGAGCACCGCGACTGTCTTTATTGGGTTGATTTTATGACACGGCACTTTGGAGAAGATGTTAAAATTCTTCTCTGCGGAATTTCTATGGGTGCATCGACGGTTTTAATAGCGGCGGGAAAAAAACTTCCTAAAAATGTTATAGGAGTTCTTGCTGACTGCGGCTTTAGTAGTGCCAAGGATATCATAAAAAAGGTAATCAGGCAGATGGGGCTGCCAGCTGACTTGGGATATTTCTTTGTAAAGCTCGGGGCGAAAATTTACGGACGCTTTGATTTAGAGGAGACATCTGCAGTAGAGGAACTCAAAAACTGCACACTGCCTGTCATATTCTTTCACGGCGAAAGTGACGATTATGTGCCTTGTGAAATGAGTAAAGCAAATTATGATGCCTGCGCGAGCAGGAAAATGCTGGTTACTATTAAGGGTGCAGGACACGGATTATGCTATCCCGTTGCACCCGAAAAATACTTAAATGCACTTGAGGATTTTTTTGGCAAAGAGACTTCATATTGTGGAAAATAAAAAAACCGCCTATGGCGGTTTTTTGTTTTCTATTTAAGCACATCCTGGGCTATCTTTTTAAGCTCTTCACTGTCTGCCTGCGAAAGTTTCCCCTGCACGTAGTCAGGCTTGCCGCCGCCCTTACCATTAAAGGTTTTATTCAGTCGCATAGCAATATCTCTGATATCAGTAGTTTTACTGCTGACAACATAGTTATAATTCTGCTCCTCTGCAAGGGAGAGCAAAACACAGACCTCTACCCCGCTATCAATAAGATTATTGGCGCAGAATCTCAAGTCATCAAAGGAAAATCCCTCGGTTATTGAGTATACCGAGCTTCCTATCTTTATGGGGTTTAGCTTACAAAGCGCAAGTTCTCTTGAAAGCTTTTGGTTCTCACTACGAACGGTGTTTAAAAGCTCATTTTGTTTGAGTACCGCCTCTTTTACTCCCTGCCTTGGGGCAGACAACATTCCCATAAGGCTTTTATTTGACTCATTTAATGCCGCGTAGTCATTGAGTGCGTTTATTCCTGCAAGCATTTCGACTCGTGTTCCCTGCTTGTGAGGATAGAAATTTATAATCTTAATAAGTCCTATCTCGCCCGTTTTAGCGGGATGAGGAGCGCAGCAGGCGCAGCAGTCCACATCTCCGATTGTGACTAATCTCGTTCCCTCTTTAGGCTCTATTTTGCTTCGGTACTGAAGTTCTTTAAGCTCTGCTACCGACGGATATGAAACGGTAATAGGCGCGTTGCTGTAAATTGCCTTATTGGACTTAAGCTCTACTTTGGCAATATCCTCTGCGGAAAGTGTGCCGCTGAAATCCACCGTCATTACAGCCTCTCCCATATGAAAGCCGACATTGGAATAGCCAAAAAGCGAGTTTACCACTCCTGAAACTATATGCTCTCCTGCGTGGCTTTGCATACGGGAAAACCTGAGTTCCCAATCGATTTTGCAAGTAACCTCTTGTCCTACAGAAACAGGAGTCTGAGTTTTATGGGAAATTACATCATCTTTAATCTGAACATCGAGCACCTCTATGTCATTTATAGTGCCTTTGTCTGCAGCCTGTCCACCGCCCTCGGGGAAAAAGGCTGTTTTATCTAATACAACATTATAAAATTCATCATTTTTATCGCAGGATATAACAGTAGCCTTAAATTCTCGGCAGTAAGAATCCTGCTCATATAGTTTTTCGGTCATATCTCTCTGTCCCCTTTTTTATAGTCTATCTTTTCAAAATTGCACTCGGTATTTATAAAATCCATTATTTCCTTTTTGCTTTTAAAAACCGAATAAGCAATAACCAGCTTTGCATACGCCGTTTCGGTGGTGTAGCCATAAAGAAAGTTGATTTTTTGATTATTTGCGCTATGATTTGCTATTACGCCGACGGTTTCATAAATATCACCCGTAGTCCACGAGGGCGACAGATATGTGTCCACCACTGGCTCTGAGTTTGCGCATACATCAATCATATGCAGTATAGAACTGCTTGAATACTTGCTATTGTGCTCGGTTTTTTCTGAACACGCTGTTCCCGAATGGTAGGTGCCGTGAAGCACCGCCGAATATCTATCATATTTAAAGCTATCGTAATTTATGCCTGTATACGGCCAAATCATCAGCACGCAGTCATATAATTTAAAGTCATCATAAATGTTTATAAAGGATTTTCTTTTGCTTTGCGGATACAACTTATCTATTTTCTCAAAATAATCCCTGAAATTTAAATCAGAGATATCTGTAATATTAAGCGCGTCTGCGCTATAAAAATCCTCTGAATAATTTTCACATTGCTTGAGCCTCGAGCCAAGATGCAGATACATCTGTCCGTCTGAGAGGTTTTTATATGTCACATAAACATTAGGAGAAATTCCTCTGCAGATACATTCAACTGCAAACTTAAAATTTGCATCGCCGTTAGAACGAGGCGACTTTAAGCGTTCATTTGAAGAAACAAAAAAGACGGGAATATCTACCTTAGACAGAAGCATTGAAAAAAGAGAAGCCGAATAAGCCAGAGTGTCTGTTCCGTGAGCAAATATAATTCCATCGTATTTCTTGTTTTTTGTAAGAGTGCGGTAGGTTTCAATAATGGTATTCCATTTACCAATGGTCATATTTTCGCTGAGAATGTAAAGGTTATCACTCAGTTCAATCTCTACCTTATCAGAGAATACCGAGTCTGAATTTTCAAAGTTTGATTTGAGCAGCGCTCCCGCCTTTTCAGTTACAGAAAGCATTCCCTTTTCGTTTTTGTGAGTGCAGATTGTTCCTCCGACTAAAATCAGCAAAATCTTTTTCATACTCTCTCCTATAACACAGCGGGAGTAAAGCTATTTACTCCCGCTGCCAAAGCTTTATTATTTTAACTTTTCATCAAGCAGCTCTTTAATCATCGAGGGGTCGCCCGCTCCCTTTAGCTCCTTCATACAAGCGCCAAACAGAGCCTGCTTTGCCTTTTCTTTTCCGTTTCTAAAATCTTCGAGAGCCTGCTGATTGTTTTCAAGCACTTTATCAATGGTTTTCTCGATTGTAGAGGTGTCAATTTTCCTGTCAAGGCCATTCTCTTTACAGTAGGTCACGGGGTCAACATCCTTTTCAACAACCGCAATAAGTGCTTTTTTACCTGCGTTTCGGTTAATATCGCCGTCATTTACCATTTTTATAACCGCAAACAGCTTATCGGCAGAGATTTCAAGCTCACTTAGGGACTTTCCGTCTTTTCTTAAAATTCCAGCGCAGTCGGTAAGAATCCAGCCTGCAGCATCCTTGGGATTTACTCCTCTTGAAACCATATCATCAAGAAGCCCACTTACCTTGGGGTTAGCAA
>JAXJQH010000104.1:0-16983 GCA_036311245.1 Oscillospiraceae bacterium
ATGTAAAAAAATATTTTACAGAGCTCTTTGATATTCTTTTTATTTTCAATCCGTTCCGTACTCCTTTAAAACATCCACAAGACTTTTGCCTATCATTTCTCCCGAAAAAATCGCCTCATCGAGTGTGTTTGCGTGTCCGCCCACCTCTATAAGCAGTGAATTTGTGGTAAGATACATATTATATCTTCTGTGACAGACCATTGCTGCGCGGGTAAGTCCGCTAAAGCTTTGCTCCATCTGCCGCTGCAGAGCCGATGCAAACTTCATGTTCTCCCGCCATTTAGGGAAATCCATTGTTCCGTCGTCAACGCCCGCAATTATCATAACCTGAGCCGCCTTTTTGCCATTTACGGTGGCGGTGGGCTTTACCCGAGTTCCGTCTGCCTGCTCGATTGCATCGCGGTGTATATCAAGTGTTACTGTTATGGAAGGATATTTTTCGAGATATTTTTTTACCGTTTCGGCGCTGCGATTATAAGCGCCGTTGTAAGACGGGTAATCATAAAGCTCCCTTATGTGGATTACCTCAATGCCCGCCTTTTCAAGCTGCGCCGCAATCTCATCGCCGACTCTTATCATATTATATCGCTCGTCTGTCGTTCTCGCAGAGCTTCCCTTTTCATAGTACCCCAAATCCTGCATTTCATACGATTCGGTGCTATGTGTGTGGTAAATCAGCACCTGCGGCTTTCCCTCTTTAAGCTTTATTGTAGGGTTTTGCTTTAGCACTTTAAGAATTTCGTTGTTGGAAAACTTACTTGTATTTGAAAAAGCCGCATCCTCATACCAAATGATTTTTGATGAGGTTTTAGAGGGTGTTATGGCATATTCTGAAATCTTGCCCGCATCCTTTGGCACTTCTACACTGCTTTGGGGAACCTCTGACAAAACGGTGCTGCTTATCTCCTGCGTTTCGTCCCGCTCAGGCAAATTTCCCTCGCTCGCGGCGCTCTGGGTTTTCTCATCAGAGCTTCCCCTTAGCTCAGAAAGTCCTACCGATATACCGCCCTGAGGCATGGCGGCTGCAGCCGAAATAACCGTAAGCTTTTCAAAAAAGCCGCCGAAACATTCCATTGCCCCGAGAGTTATACAAACGCAAATTCCCACGCCGAGTATCGGCAGGGCGGTTTTGCGAAAAAGCCTCAAAAAAAGCTTTGCTTTAATTCCTCTCATTTATTATCCTCTCCCCTTTCACTTCCTTTATATATATGCAAAAAGGGATAAGGGTTATCACAGAGTCAGAAAATAGAGGTCGGAAACCGAAAGGGCAGGCTGCAGCGCTCTGCCTATGCTGAGCGCCAAAACCTTGCTGACACCCGAAATAACATTATCTATCTCGCGTGGTGTTACCATAAGTCCTTTCAGTTTTTCCTCATCTATATATGTCTGCCCTTCCTCTGAAATGGCATCGGCAGCAATAGTGCGCGCATCGACTACGGTTGGAACACCTATGGCAATAACGGGAACACCGAGGGTTTTCTCCGAAAGCTCTGCCCTTTTATTTCCTACTCCCGAGCCGGGGGAAATGCCCGTGTCGCTAATCTGAACGGTGCAACCGAGGCGGTGGGTGCTGCGCGAGGCAAGTGCATCTACCGCAATAACGCAGGCGGCATCTATTTCACCGCACACCGAGCGGATAACATCGCCCGTTTCAATCCCCGTCTGACCCATTACACCCGGAGCGAGCGCAGCAACGGCTCTGAAATTCAGGTGCGGCATTTTTTCCGCAACGTGGCGGGTTGAAAGGGTCGCCTCAACGGTTTTAGGGCCGATAGCATCGGGGGTTATGTTGTGGTTTCCAAGTCCCGCAACCAAAACGCAGCCTTTTTGGGGAATAAGCGCCGTCAGCTCCTTTGCAATTAGCTCTATTTCCTTTTCACTCTCGTTGGGATTTGAGCTTGGCTGAGGGATTTCAAGGGTTATATAGTGTCCTATTGGCTTGCCGAGAGCGGCAGCGCCGTCACTTGTCTGAATTTCAATTCTGGTTATCTTGGTTTTTCCATCTATCTGCTCATCAAATAAAACTCCGTCGGGTATACTATCTTTTATAAGCTCCCGTCTTTCCATTGCAAGGTCGGTTCTGTAATTCATAATTTCACCTTTTTAAAAATTTTTTTAAAAAAATACTTGCATTTTCTTTTCACTTGTGATATGATAACTTGTACTGTCGTGCAAATGCTTTTAAGCTATGCCGAACGCGATTGTTTTATTAAAGGAGGTGTAGTGATGCCTAACATTAAATCAGCTAAGAAGAGAGTGCTTGTTTCCGAGGTTAATTATCTTCGCAACAAGGCCGTTCGCTCTAATCTCAAAACTATGATTAAAAAGGCTGAGGCCTCTATTGCTGACAATGCAGCCGACAAGGCTGAAATTGTAAATCAAGCGATCAAAACGATCGACAAAGCCGCTGCCAAGGGGATTCTTCATAAGAATTGCGCTGCAAGAAAGAAATCGGCTCTTATCTGTAAGCTCAACAAGGCCGGCTAATCTATTTGCATTGTTGTATTAAAACAGCACCTGAAATTCAGGTGCTGTTTTTTTCTTTTGATTTAAAGATAAGTCCCATAATAAGTCCGAATATGATAGATGCAGCAATACCCGCTGCTGCCGCCGTAAGTCCTCCTGTCAGAACACCCCAAAGTCCGTAAGCGTCTACAGCCTTGCGGACGCCGTCCGAGAGTAGATATCCAAATCCCGTTAGCGGAACGGTTGCGCCCGCTCCCGCAAATTCAGCCAGTGGCTTATAGACACCTATCGCGCCTAAAATTACACCCGCAACAACATACGAAACCAAAATCCTTGCGGGAGTAAGACCTGTTTTGTCTATAAAAATCTGCCCTACAAGGCAAAATGCTCCGCCTACTAAAAATGCCTTCAAAACATTGAGTATCACTTCCATATTAACCCTCCGCACTGTTTGAAAGATAAACAAGATGGGCAACCCCCGGGATACTCTCTCCCTGCTGCACGCTGACGGTTGACATAAGCGCGCCGGTTGCCATAAAGAGCACCTTTTTGAGCCTACCTGCCGAAATATCCCTTAAGATTTTTGAGCAAAGCACGCTTGCGCTGCAGCCGCAGCCAGAGCCGCCCGAATGCACATCCTGCTTTTCTATATCGTAAATCATTTTTCCGCAGTCGTTGTGCCGCTCGGCTATATTTATGTTGTTGTCCATTAAGAGGCGGATAAGCAGGTCGCTGCCGAGCTTGCCTAAGTCGCCCGTTAAAATTAGGTCATAGTCTGAGGGATTGCTCTCGCTGTCCCTGAAAAAAGCTGCAAGAGTAGAGGCTGCAGCGGGTGCCATTGCAGCGCCCATATTGTTTATGTCGGTAATGCCGAGGTCCTCGATTTTACCGAATGTGACGGCGCGGATATGCGGCATAGCCGCCTCACCCTGTCTTGAAACCACAACCGAACCTGCTCCGGTTACCGTCCACTGCGCCGTGGGGGTGCGCTGACCGCCATAGTTAAGTGGAAAACGAAACTGCCGCTCTGCCGAGCAGAAATGTGAGGAACTTACCGCGGCGCAGTTCTCCGCTGCACCCGCAGCGCACAGCACTGCTGCAAGCCCGAGTGACTCGGACATAGTGGAGCAGGCACCGTAAAGCCCTAAAAAGGGTATTCCGAAATCACGAAGACCGTATGATGAGCTGATACACTGATTTAAAAGGTCTCCACCCATAACATATCCGACATCCTCGGCGTTTATCCCCGCTTTTTTCAGAGCGCGGGACACAGCGGTGTTCTGAAGCTGCGCCTCGGCTTTCTCAAAGGTCTTTTGTCCCAAAAAGCTGTCCATACATATAACATCAAAATGCTCTCGCAGCGGACCTGCCGCCTCTTTTTTGCCCACCACCGAGGCATACCCCCGCACCACAGGCGGTTTTTCAAAAAAAATGGTGCTTCCCTTTTTAGTTAGCATACCGTCCTCCGTTTTTAACTTGTTTTAATTTTCCGCTAATATTATTTGCAGCAATATTTTGCATATGCAAAATAAAACAAAAACACTCCAAAGCCCTCTGCTTTGGAGTGTTTTTGTTTTATATATTCCATTATATCTTCGACTCTGCAATCGAGAATCTGACAAAGCCGATCAATAGTGACGGTTTTAACAACCGCATTGTTTTTAAGGCGGTGCAACTGAGCATTATCAACACCATAATCTTTAATAAGTTTGTATTGACTTATGTTTTTTTCTTTAAGCGTCCGCCATAAAGGAGCATAGCTAATCATTTTTTCTCCACCTCTCTTGTAATTTATCATTAAATCAGAAAGGCTTAATATTATTTGTAAGACCTAAAATATAGTCGGTTGAGGTTTTATAAAGCTTTGCGAGGCGGATTAAAACATCGGTAGGTATATCACGCACACCGCGTTCATAGCGGCTATACTGCGACTGCTTCATATTAAGATAATCCGCAACCTTTTGCTGAGTTAAATCGTGGTCTTCTCTGAGGTCTCTGAGTCTGGGATAATAGTTCAGCATATCACGCCAGCTTTCAATAATTTTCAGACACAAGCTTTTTTATTATTCTTTTTTCTCGAAAAGGTAGCGGAAGTAGTCGCTTTGTAGTGTAAGACTGCAGTAGCGCATTTTATTGCGCACCTGAGTTCTTATATTCTGAACATAGTTTTCGGGAACGGACTCTACACCCTGTGCAAGAACAAATTTGCCCGTGGAAGCATAATAGGTGCCGTAGGCGGTTTTCCAATCATAGTGTGTGTTAAATACAAGCGGCTCGGCATCAGAAAAAACATCGCGACCGGGGAAAAGCCTTGAATCAAACTCTGTGCCAAACAGGTTTGAAAGTGTGGGCAGAATGTCAAGGCTGAAGGTTGGTGTGTCCACCACAATAGGCTCGTTCTCTTCAAGAGATCCGCACCACAAAATAAGGCGCGAATGGTCTCTCTGGAAATAGTTTTCGACATTGTAGCCGTAAAGCTCCGAAAGCAGCGGCATATTGCCTAAGCTTCCGCCCGAATCAAGACCATAGGGGAAATGATCAGCAGAGATGCAAATAACGGTGTCATCGGCAATGCCCTTATTTTCAAGCTCGCTTACAAAATGTGCGAGCGCATCCTCAAGGTCAAGATTGGCGGCAAAATATCCCTTGACCGCATCGGAATAAGGCAGGTGCTGCACTCTATCCCAATGCCTTGATGTCATAGAATTTCCTGTGCGTGTGTATCCGCTATGACCGCTTACCGACATATAATAAATATTAAACGGCTGCTTATCAATATATGTAGGCAGAGTGCCCTCTATCATTTCTCTGTCGCTCTGAGGCCACATTGACTTTACATACGCTTCCATTCCGTTGCCGTAGCCCATAAACCCATCAGAGTAGCCAAGATTTGTGTGGGTCAGGTGGCGGGAATAATAGGTGTAGGAATTGTTGTGGTATGCTTTGCCGTAATACCCAAGGCGGTCAAGCTGGCTGCCTATGGTCATGAAGTTGTAGTGGTCAGCCGTATTTTTAAATGACATTCCGCCCGCTGTCGGCAGCATACCGAATATATTCTGATATTCTCCGCCTGTGGTGCCCGAGCTTGCAGGCTGGTAGTAATCTGTAAACTGTATTCCGCGAGTTGCAAGGCGGTAGAGCGTCGGGGTAAGCTCTGGGTCAATAAGCTCGGCAGTGAAGGCCTCTGCGGTAATGAAAATTAGGTTCTTGCCTTTAAAGAGTCCCGTATATTCATTCTTTTTTGAGGCAGAAAGGCTTGATATGTAGCTGTTAAGCTCCTTTATTCTGCCCTCGCCCCCCTCAAGATTGAGTTCCAACTTATTAAAGCCCAATTCTATTGGGGCTTGGGGAGTTTCCTCTGTTTGAGGCAGCGATGCGGTTTCTGCTTGAGGCAGCGAGGAAGCCTCGGTTTCAATTTTTTCAAAGCCCTCTTGAGAGGAGCCTGAGGCAAGCTTTTTAAGGTCGAGTCCCACACTGGTGATAAGACCAAATCTTTGCATTGCCGACTGGAAGTTATACTGGCTTGAAAATAGCGGCATCAGCACCGAATTTGTAAGCACGAGCACAATACTCAGAGCATAGCAAACAAAGGCACCTGCACCAGCGACTATCCGGCGCTTTGCGCTCGAGGGCATTGCAGAAACAAGGCGCCTTGCAAATATGAGATAAAGAGTAAGCGGCAGAAAGTACAGCGTAATCTTTAAAAGCCCGTCCCAGCTGAAAATGAGGGCAAAGGTTTCCTTGGTGTAGCCGGTTATGGCATCTCCTGCGCCGCCCATAATTGTGTTAAGGTCATAAAACTCTTTAAACTGACGATACACAAAATATTCAATAAGATACGGTACTGCAAGGATACCGATGAAAACAGCAGTTAAAACATTTATTAGCTTTGTGTTTTTAAAAGCAGTTATCAGAATATACAAAACCGCTCCATAGACAAAGGAAAAAAGTGCTGTGCAAACAGTTCCGAGATGAAAAAAGCTATCGGACGTAAACAAATGAAACAGAATTTCATAGTAAAAAAACACAAGCGGCAATATCGCCATAAATAGCATTGCTTTTTTTGTTCTCGACAAAAACATTTTTATCTTGTCCATTTTTTCTCTCCCTGAAATCAAATCGAACTTGGTTTCTTTCATTATACAGCATCGACACAAAAAAAGCAAATTCGACTTTACAATAAGTGGGTAGCTTTAAAATAGTGAGATTATATAGTAAATAACGCCTTAGATTATTGATGCCGATATGCCGTAAACGAGCATGTAGCCTGCGATGACATACATTTTAGCGCCGAGTCCTAAAATCAGTCCTTTCGCCGCTGTCAATATAGGTCACAGCAAAGCAAAATACATTGACATTAAATGACCGACGTATTATAATAAGCAGCATAGAAAGGTGATATAATATGCATTCTTTTTTATTAATTGGGCAATCCAATATGGCCGGTAGAGGTTTTTTAAACGAAGCGCACGATATTGATACAAGTCATATATATACACTTCGGAACGGTCGATAGCAAAAAATGTTCCGTCCCATTAATCCAGACAGAAGTTTTTCCGGTGTGAGCCTTGCCGAAAGTTTCGCCGAGGGTTACGCAAAAAAGCACAATGTTGATGTAGGTTTAATCTGCTGCGCTGATGGTGGAACTAGGCTTGATCAATGGAAGCCGGGAGAGTTGCTTTTTGATAACGCAGTCCATCAGGCAAAGCTCGCCTGCCGCACTTCCGAAATTGTGGGGGTACTTTGGCATCAAGGCGAAAGCGACTGTGCCGATAATCTTTACCCCACCTATCAGAATCGGTTTGAAACAATGATGCATGAATTGCGTAAGCAACTTAATTTATATGATATTCCGTTTGTTTTGGGCGGTCTGGGCGATTTCCTCGCATCCTGTACTTTGAACCAAAATATAAAAAACTATATCCACATCAATGATGCATTAAAAAACATTGCAGCAAACAACAAAATGACGGGCTTTGCTTCAGCGGAAGGACTGAAAGCAAATCCCGACAATCTCCATTTTAACGCTGCATCACTTTATGAATTTGGACTTCGTTATTTGGAAATATTTGAATCGTTGCAAAGCAACAGTAAAAATCCTTGTGGGAATGCTACCACCGAGGACATACAGCGCAGCGAAATGGAATTACTGTAAGACAAAAGGCTCGCCGAATGGCGAGCCTTTTTTATATCATTTGATATATCAAATAAATAATCCCATACATCACGCTGACAGCCACGCCGTAGATGATGACAGGTCCTGCGACAGTGAACGTTTTAACGCCGAGAGGTAAAATCAGTCCCTCTGCTTGCGTCAACTTAGGACCCATTAGTTTACTGTAAGAACTACCTTTCCTACATTTTGTCCTTTATAGAGAATATCGTGGGCAGCTTCGGCCTCGGTTATGGGTAAAACCTTGTAAATAGTAGGTTTCACTTCACCCGATTCAACCTTAGGCCAAATATTTTTTACAAGGTCTGATAAGATCTGCGCTTTCGCTTCGGGCGTACGCGAACGAAGTGTCGAGCCAATAATGCGAACATTTCTGACATAGATATTTTTGAGGTCAATCTCGGTTTTTTGACCGGCAAGCGCCGCAATCATAATCCAGCGAGCGCCATGCCTAAGATAGTGAATACATTTGCCCATAATTTCACCACCGAGGCAGTCAATAGCAACATCGACGGGATGGCCGTTTGCAAGTTCCTCTTTCAAAACTTCTACTATGTCCTGCTTGGTTGTAACAACCACTCTGTCAGCATTAAGATGTGTAATATTCTTTGCAATTTCTTCTGTTAATACAGTTGTAATAACCCTTATGCCAAAAGCTTTAGCCATAGGTATAATTACACTTGCAAGACCCGATGCGCCCGCATTCATAAGTAAGGTATCTCCCTCTTTAATATTACCCTCAATAAAAAGATTGAGATAGGCGGTTGCAAAAGCTTCGGGAATCGCCGCTGCTTCAACCATAGAACAATTCTTTGGTACCGGCATTAGCATATCATACTTAATATTGGCATATTCTGCATAGCCACCACCGCCGAGCAAAGCACAAACCTTATCGCCAATTTTCCAATTTGATTTTTCCTTTGCGCCGTCGGCAATTTCTACGATTGTTCCTGCAATTTCAAGTCCCATCCATTCGGGGCAACCTGCCGGAGGCGGATAATCCCCCTCTCGTTGCATCAAATCGGCTCTATTGAGTGCCGCCGCCTCGATTTTTACAAGACAATCATCATTGCCTAAAATAGGATCAGGCACATTATCCCATCTTAAAGATCTGTCATCATTTACCAGTATCGCTTTCATACTATATCCCCCTAAAAATCAATATTATCAAAAATGTTTTTCATCGTTTGCAGCAAAGGCTGTGTAGCAGTTGAGAGAGCATCGTGTTCGTAAACACAGAGCGCCATACAGCAGCCGAGATGTGGACCTAAACGGCGATGCAAGGTACACATTCCACCCGAAAGGAATATAAACTGTGCGCCGAGTTCTCGTTTCAAAAGGTCGGTAATACGCAGATTCTCTATTTGCTGCTCCATTGTATTCGCACCTGTCACGATTTTAATAATATCTGCGCCGCGGCGCTTTTGCTCTAAGGCCATCTCAAGCACACGCTCTGCGGGTGTGAATTTCAGAATATGTGAAGACATTAACACTTCAGCGCCAAGATTATGCAGCTTTTCAATAAGCTTCATCTGTTTTTGCACAGCTTCTTCATTATCGGTCAACTCATCGGGGCACTTGTCATACAGATCACCCATAACATCAATAAGTGTAGCCCCGCTTTCAGCAAGAGTAATTAGTCCATCTGCCAATTCGTCATCCTTAAGCTCGCTATTGTATTTGCCTCGGTAATTAGTAACGTAGCAAGGCTTCCCTTTCATTTCTCCAAAAATTCTTTTGTATGTATCGGGATTATGGTATTCGGGTTTTAAGGATTCAACCTGCAATCCATAGGCATCTGCCCCCAAATGTAACGAATTACGTATTCTTCCGATAGCCGTTTCAGGTGTTTCGCACTGAAGAATAACAGTGAGCAAAGGATTCTGTTGATTCAAAAACGATTTATTCATCAGCGCCACCTTCCCATAGCATTTCTTCCGCCGTCAATCATAATGTTTTCACCATTAATAAACTGTCCTTTCTCAGAAGCCAGGAAAAGACACAAATCAATAATTTCCTGCGGCTCAGCAGCTCGTCCTAAAAGAGTTTTCATACTTGCCATATTTGCTCTCGTAAGAACCGGTCCCGGAGATACACAAACACATCTTATTCCGTGTTTTGAACCAAACTGCGCAATAGACTTTGTAAGCCCATACATCAACCCTGCTTTAGATGTGGAGTAGTCCATACCATAAGCGCTACCCTCGGCCCCTGTAATAGAACCGATATTTATAATAAGCCCATTTTTTTGTTCTCGCATTTGCTTTAATACAGCGTGTGCAAAATAGAAGGGGCCTTTCAAATTAACATCAATCCCCCAATCGTACACATCGATTGGAACATCTGGAAATTCAGGATATTCAACTTTATCCACCTTTTTCATTCTAACAGCCGTTCCGCCTGCGAAATTTGCTACGACATCAATTTTTCCGAACTCCTCGACCGCCTTATCCCTTGCGTTACAAACCTCTGCATAATCCCGTACATCACAAATCGCACCGATTGCTTTTCCTATGCCTTCTGCATTTATTTCAGCAACTTTTTCGTTAATCGCTTCCTCATTTACATCACACATCAAAACATTTCCGCCAAGTTTTGCCCAATTCTGTGCAAAAAGAAGTCCCATACCGGATGCTGCGCCCGTTGATATTGCTACCTTGCCTTTAAAATCCATAAAACATTCCTCCTTTGTCTATATCATACCACATTACGCAATAGCAAAAATGTTGCATTTTTAACTTTTTTGATACTTTTCAGGGTCATATACTTGAATTATTTTGATTAAACCATTATAATCAAAATGGTGATGCAAATGAATATATTTGAAAATACAGTAATAACTAAAGTCTATAAGCCGTTGACTGTTTTTTCTGAAAAAGGTCGAAAAGTCTCTATCGAAAACCGCCAATATTTTGGTTTGTCATTTTGTATAAACGGGCAAATTACATACAAGCAAAATAAAAATATTTTTATTTCTAATTCGGGTAATGCAGTTATTTTGCCTAGAAATGCTACATATACACTATACGGTGACAAGGAAGGTCTGTTCCCCGTTATAAATTTTGAATGTACTAATCTAAATATTGAAGAAATCACAGTGCTGCCTATTAAAGATTTTACACAATATATCAAAGACTTTAATTCACTATCAAATTGTTTTCTTCACGATAATAAAAAATTAACTCAATTCCAACTGCTTTACGGTATTTTAGAAAAATTAGATTCCGAGCAATCAAATAATCCTTTATCCTCAATAATCGGATATATAGAAACACATATTTCTAACTGCAATATTACAAATGGATTTTTAGCGCAAAAAATGGGTATAAGCGAGGTTTATCTGCGTAAACTTTTTATTTCTCATTTAGATGTAACACCCAAACAATATATACTTAACATTCGCATAAAAACAGCACAACAATTACTTATAAGTACATCTAAAAGCATAACTGAAATTTCCGAAAAATGTGGTTTCACAAGTGTATATCATTTTTGCAGAATTTTTAAACAAAAAACCTCTCTTACACCAACTGAATATATAACTAAAAATAGAACATACCAAATTTAAAAGGCTTGACCTACTCGGTCAAGCCTTTTTGTTTGCGGGTCGATGTGGTCATCGACCCCTACAAATATTCACCATACATTTCGTAGGGGCGGATGCCCACATCCGCCCGTTAAAACAATGTGGTTATATAGTAAATCAGTCCTTAAACAACCGCCGCCACCGCGCCGCAGACAATAACAGAGTCAGTGAACATCTTGGCGCCGAGTCCTAAGATAAGGCACTCTGCTTATGTTAACTTGGGACCCCTACATTAGTGTTCCATTACGACTAAATTCTCTTATGAAATTTGGATTTATAGTGCTTTATTATACTAACTGATTTATTATTCGCTCAGCTGTTTACGATAGGCAGACGGAGAAATGCCATACTTTTTCAAAAAAGCCCTGTTGAAGGTTCGGATGGTAGGAAACCCGGACATATTGGCGACCTCTGTGATGGTGTAGTTCTTATTATTTAAAATCTTCTCCGCCTCCGCAAGACGAAGTAGGTTTATATAATTACAAAAGTTCATAGAAATACGGGTACTGAAAATATGAGATACACAGCTGCGGCTAAGGTCAAGACTGTCTGCAACAGATGCCACTGTTATATCCTCCTTGTAATGGGCGGTGCAGTATTGCAATATCTTCAGCACCGTTTCCCTGGAAAATTCCACCTTTTTCACAGAGAAAAAGGGCAGCAGCTTGCCAAAAATCACCGTTAGATACGCGGCGATCACATCGCTATACCCGTCCCGGCCATGCTCTCGGCAAGCGGTTTCCAGCAGAGATTCCAGCCCGTCATCCTGACCGTTTTCAAAACAGTACACCGCACTGTCCGGTACACCTTTCATAAAGATCTGCCCATACCGCAGCAGATCAAAGGGCTTTATGATTAGCACCCAGTATTCCCCGTCCACACAGTTCGCGTAATGATGCACCTGATTGGGAAATGCAAGAAACCATGTACCATCCGTCAAGGTATATTTTTTGCCGTCGCAGTAGGCCGTTCCCCGACCATGTTTGGTGTAGACCAGTTCAATGTCATCATGCACATGTGCAGGGAAATCCGGCTTTGTTCTTTGCTGAAAGACTATTTTGGATTTTATCTCCCGAAAAATTGTCTGCATATTTTCACCCACTTTGCATTTATTGTCCAGAATGTCCCTTAATGTTTCTTGTATTATAGCATGAATTGTCTTAAAATACAAGTAACTATACAAAAGGAGGACCTGAAAGATGAATATTAGACGCCCAAAAGATATGGTAAAAGCCGTGCGGTGGAGCCGGTATCGGTACAACCTGACCACCAATATCGGCGAAAACGGCACCCGCGTTTCCGGCTGTCCTGAACATATCGCTCTGACCAGAAAGATTGCAGGCGAGGGTATGGTACTGCTGGAAAACAACGGTTTGCTGCCCTTAAAACCGGGAATCCGTGTTGCCCTGTTCGGCATCGGCACACTGGATTATATCCAGGGCGGTGGCGGTAGCGGCAGTATATATCCTGCCTATGTTCGCAATCTTTATGAGGGATTTGTGGAAAAAGCACCTAAAATCAGCATTTACGAGCCCCTAAGTCAGTTTTATTTTGATTATGCTTCCTCCCATATGGAAGAGGTGGGGGCGAAAGGGCTCATTTCTGAGCCTGCTGTGCCCGAGAAGTTGCTTTCCGATGCTGTTCGGAATGCGGATGTGGCCATCCTTGTAATCCACCGCTATTCCGGCGAAGGCTGGGATCGCAGCGCGGAAAAAGGGGACTTCTACTTAACAGATATGGAAGAAAAGCTGGTACAGGATGTGACCGGAGCATTTGCTCACACTGTGGTAGTACTAAATGTGGGCGGTATGGTGGATACCTCTTGGATTCGGTCAAATCCCAAAATTGACGGCGCGCTCCTTGCCTGGCAGGCAGGTATGGAAGGCGGTCTTGCCATTGCAGACATTCTCTGCGGCGATGTAAATCCCTCCGGCAAATTGGCAGACACCTTTGCCAAGGAATTTTCCGATTATCCCAGCGCCGATACTTTCAACGAAAGCGACGACTATGTGGAATACTTTGAAGATATCTATGTAGGCTACCGCTACTTTGAAACGCTCCCCGGTGCTAAAGAAAAGGTTGTCTACCCCTTTGGCTACGGTCTTTCCTACACCACGTTTGCCTTGACAAAACCTGTTGCTTCCCAAGTGGAAAATTGCATTCAGGTGCAGCTGACCGTCACCAATACCGGCGCTTGCTCCGGCAAGGAAGTGGTGCAGGTCTATTTCTCCGCACCCCAGGGTGTTTTGGGAAAGAGCCGCATATCCCTTGCTGGATTCCAAAAAACCGCACTGCTGGCGCCCGGTGAAAAGCAGGAGATCACCATTACCTTCCCCATTGCCGATATGGCAAGCTATGACGATACCGGAAAGCTGTGTATATCTGCCTATGTGCTGGAACAGGGCGACTACACATTTTATGCCGGCACAAACTGCCGTGATCTGCAGGCTGCAGACTACCGTTACAGCGTTTCCGAGCCTTACATCGTAACAGAGCAGCTGACCCAAAAATGCGCATCGAATCTGCTGAGCAAAAGAATGCTTGCCGATGGCAGTTTTGAACCGCTGCCGGCATTCCCCCTGATTCACTATCCGGCGCAGGAACTGCCCAATGCTGTCCAAAGCCATCCTGATAAAACGTTGCCTTTGTCTGCCGTAGCGGATGGTCTTATCTCTCTGGACGATTTTGTTGCCCAGATGACCGAGGAAGAACTTGTTAATATAGTTTGCGGTATACCTAGCCGCGGTGTTGCTAATACTAAAGGTTGGGGCGGCATTGACCGTTTGGGAATCCCCGCTGTTATGACCGTAGACGGCCCTGCTGGTGTCCGGTTAAAACCCGCAGTTGGAATTCCCACCACCGCCTGGCCCTGTGCAACACTGCTCGCCTGTACCTGGAACACGGATTTGGCCTACGCTATGGGTGTGGCCGGCGGTATGGAATGCAAAGAAAACGGACTTGCAACCTGGCTGACTCCGGCACTGAACATTCACCGCAATCCTCTGTGCGGCAGAAATTTTGAATATTTCAGCGAAGATCCTCTTGTTTCCGGCAAATTTGCCGCGGCTCAGGTGCGGGGTATTCAAAGTACACATACCGCTGCTTCTGCCAAGCATTTTGCTGCCAACAACAAGGAAACCAACCGCTACTATTCAGATAGCCGTGTTTCCGAACGGGCATTACGGGAAATTTACCTGCGCGGTTTTGAAATTTGTGTAAAAGAGGCACAGCCTTGGACGGTTATGACCTCATACAATATTATCAATGGACGGCGAGCCTGCGAATGCTTTGAATTGATTGAAGGCATTTTGCGGCAGGAATGGGGCTTTGACGGAATGGTCATTACCGATTGGCACGGACCCTGCAACCAGGAGCATTGTATCATTGCGGGCAACGATGTCAGAATGCCATTGGGCATTCCTGACGCTGTGCGTGAGGCTTTACGGCACCGCCGAATTCGCAGAAGTCATCTGGTGGTTTGCGCAAAACACATTCTGGAAATGATCTTGAAGCTGGATTGACGCTTGTATATAACAAAAGCAAGAGTCATACCTAAAGTGATAAAGTGATGGTAGACACAAAAATGTGTCTACCATCACTTTTTATGTTGGTGAGTTATACTATCAAATGCAACACTTAGATAAAGAAAATTCATCAAGACAATCATCGTTTTTTAGAACCGGATTGGGTACATCATCCCATCAGAGAGTTTTGTCTTGATTTACAAGTATTGCTTTCATAATTCTTCACCGCATGCCTTTAATATTATTTTATACAGTTCTAACTCGTAATCAAGGGTGTACGGATTTTCCTTTTCGCCTCTTATATATTCAGCAAACGAATTCAACATATTATCGTAGCGGTCAAAAACTTCACTTTTTTCCTTTTTTCCAATTTATGCCGATGGGTAGATGTTCTAATGGTTCGGTATGTTTGTAAGCCTTTGAGATCATCCGTATTCCATTCAAGCGGGTTTAATTCTACGGTTGCTTTTGTGCCGTTTACTACAAGTTGTCGCCTTGAAAAGCCCCCTAATTCTACAGCAGTAGTTTTAGCGAAGGAGACACCGTTTTTATATTCAAAAACTGCCATACCGAAATCTTTTGCGGTAACACCGTCAATACCTGAGCATTTATTTAATGGGATTATTTTTTCAGGCTTTCCTTGTATTCTGAAAATCAAATCAACCAAATGGGAGCCAAGATAAAACATCATTCCGCCGGGCAAGTTTTCTAGCCACTGACGAGTTGTAGCAGGATGCGTACAGTTCATCTGTGCCTCTACGCTGATAATTTCTCCCAATTTGCCATCCTTTATTTGTGCCATTAGTTCCTGTATATACGGATTATATCGGTACATATAGCCTATATGAAAAACCTTGCCGGTCTCTTTCATAATTCTAATAAGTCTTTCAAAATCAGTAAGGTTTATGCCACCCGGCTTTTACATATGTATATGCTTTCCTGCTTTTGCCGCCATAAAAGCGTATTTTGTAAGATAAATTTCATCAGTTTCAATGGTTACCGCTTCAATCTCAGAGTTACTTAACACTTCATCTAAGGAGAGTTCTTTATATTCCGCAAATGCATTTACTTTACGAGGAATTCTTTCTCTCTCTTTTTCGGGCAAAACATAACCTTCAATTTCAAATATGTCGCTTTGCTTTGAAATGCTCTTAAATATTTGAGTAGAATGACTGTTTTGATTAAACCCAATCTGAGCAATTTTAATCTTTTTCATTTATTACACTCCAATCAAATTGGACTATTGGGAAGGCTTTTTCATTGCAAAGTCGTGTAAATATTTCGGTAGCAAGAGCCGGAGAGTGAACCTCTTCGACCAAATCGGAAAGTTTTAATCTTCCGCATTTTGTAAGCTTCAAAACGGTCTCAAAATCATCTCTCTCGGTCCACCAACCGTCCCGTGAATCCGAATTAGGTCTTGCATGTGTATGTGCTCCTACAAGTGTTATCCCCGGTCCATGCACCTTTCGGTAATAATCAATTGTGAAATCACTATCCCGTGTACAACCTAAAAGGGCAACTCTGCCGAATCGAGCCATACAATCAAGTACGCCTATTCATATACACTACTTTGGTTGCTTAACGAAAGGTTTTGCCAAAATAATATCCAAAAAAGAAAAAATAACAATAAATCCCAATGAAGTATTTTATATCCCGAAAGGACTTAAATACCAATCCCGTTGGTTTCCGGATTGTAATGGACAAATCGAATTTTACTCTTTTGGGTTTGCATACTCACCGATAAATAAATCTTTTATTCTACAAAAAATAAACTGTTCCCCGAAAGCAAAAAAGATATTTGCTGAACTTTGCCTTGAAGTACCTATTACCGATAAAGGCATCGGTAAACTGTATTACTTTTTTGGGGAAGTTGCCAATAGCATGACACAATCGACAAATTCCGCTATCAATACAATTATAGAAAAAGCAACAGAATATATGATGGACCACTCTGATTGTAAAATTTCAGATATAGCAAAATATTGTAATATAAGCACATCCGGCATTTATCACATATTTAAAAAGCATTTGAATAAAACGCCTAATGTTGTAAGGCTTGAAATCCTGTGCAAAAAAGCAGTCGTATTACTTACAACAACCGATAAAACCGTTCAAGAAATCAGCGATACAATAGGTTTTAGTTCTACATCATATTTTAGAAAAATATTGTATCAACATACAGGCAAAACCCCACGAGAAATACGCAAACATTCAAAGAATATATAGAATTATAC
>JAXJQH010000105.1:0-27911 GCA_036311245.1 Oscillospiraceae bacterium
AAGTTAGACGAATATTCAAGTCCGTCTAACTTAAGGTCGGTCACAATTTCGCCTATAAAGCAATAACTTCCAAATTTTGGATGTATAATAAGAGAGTTTTTCCCAAGAAATCCGAGACCGCTCTTGTAAGCGGCGTCAACCTCGCGAATAGGGGAGTTGTCGCAAAACACTGCAAAGCAATTATTTGGAAAATTCTCTTTAAGCTTTTTTGAGGCAAGCTCTAATTTTTTAATAACAATATCGTGATAATCACGCCCTGTGCAGTAGAGCGAGAGATTGCGCCTGCCCTTGTGCTCGATGCGATAGGGAAACAGCAGGGATATAACGGTTTTTGCATTTTCGGGAATTTTATCTCGATTTCTTGTCGGCAGCAGCTCTCCAATATCAGAAAATCTGCAAAATCCGTAAATTTCAAGGGCACAGCCCTCAAGTATTTTTCCAATTGTTTTGTTCATATCCCCACCTCCTAAAAAATATTCTGTTATAAAAGTATACAACATTTAAAAGTTAGTTGCAAGTTTAAAAGTTTTGTGCTAAAATATAATAGAATATAAAGCCTTGCGCTTTAAAATAGCACATTGGGGGAATGACAGGATGAAAATGATAATCGCAGTCGTCAACAGTGATGACAGTAATGCCGTTATGCGCGCGCTTACCAAGAATAAATTTTCAGTAACCAAGCTTGCAACAACGGGCGGATTTCTGATGGCAGGAAACACCACCTTCCTCATCGGTGTCGATAACGAAAAGGTTGATGAGGCTATTGAGCTCATTTCTTCTCACAGTAAAAAAAGAAAACAGGTTATGCCTGCCGCAACCAGCTATGGCATCGGTATGTATGACCCCATACCTATTGAAGTAACAGTCGGAGGCGCAACAATCTTTGTTATGGATATCGAGCGCTTTGAAAAGGTTTAAAGGTTTGTATGTCTGATATTAAGCTTATTGGAAAAGAAGAGGCATATAAAAGCATTTCTTCTCAGATTGACTCGGGAAAGCTACCGCACGCTCTTATGATAGTGGGCGACAAGGGAATAGGCAAAAAAACCTTTGCAGATGCAGTTTGTAAAAGGCTTTTTTGCGAAAGCGAGGCTGACACCTGCAATAGTAGCTGTAATGCTTGCTTAAAAATAGAAAAGGGTATCCACCCTGATATTTTTAAAATATATCCTGCAGGCAAATCCGAAACCATTGGTGTAAATGAGATAGCTCCTATAAAAAAACATCTGTATATAAAACCCAACGATTCGGCGTATAAGATATTTATAATTTACAACGCCGAGCGAATGAACAGATTTGCCCAGAATGCAATGCTAAAAATGATTGAAGAGCCGCCTGAGGATAGCTTTTTTATATTCACCTGTAAAAATGCTCAGGCGCTGCTGCCCACAGTGCGCTCGCGCGTAACGGTCCTGCGCCTTGCTCCCGCGAGGCTCGAGGATGTAAAGGCAGAGCTTGTCCGCCGCTTTCCTGAGAAGCCCCAAAACGAGCTTTCGAGAGCGGCAGAGCTTTCCTGCGGAAATATTGGACTTGCTATAGAGCTTTGTGAGGACAGCGAGATAGAAAAGCTTTATGATGATGCCGCTAATGTGGCAAAAGCCGCCTGCGATAAGGATAGAGCGCTCTTGTGCCTCTATTTTGGCAAATATTCAAAGAAAAAGGAAATGGCTCTGCGCCTTGTTTCACTTTTAAAGCTTATTTTCCGCGATATCAGCGCATTGAAGGCAGGCGATGACACAAGCCTTAGCGGCTGCGTCGATACCGTGAAATCAATTTCTGCATTTTTAAGCGGAAAATCGGCGCTCGCGGTAATGGATGCCTGCGATGCGTTCGTTTCGGCAGTAGAGGGCAATGCTAATCTCGCCCTTAGCCTGACAGCACTGGAAATTCGCATAGGTCAGGCCGTCAAAAGATAAACTTTTATGAGGAAGGAAAAATTATGACTACTGTAATCGGCGTCCGTTTTAAGGACGGAGGCAAGGTTTATTACTTCGACCCAAAACAGCTCTCGCCCAAAAGCGGCAGCTATGTGATCGTTGAAACAGCGCGCGGCGTTGAGTGCGGCATTGTTGCTATGGAGAAAAGTGAGGTCGAGGATTCGGCTGTCGTTTTGCCGCTTAAACAAATAGTTCGCGAGGCAAACGATAAAGACATCGCCCAGATGGAGAAAAATCGCGCAAAGGAAAAAGAAGCCTTTGATATCTGCCTTGAGAAAATCGAGGAGCACAAGCTCGAAATGAAGCTTGTCGATGTTGAGGTTACCTTTGACAACAGCAAAATGCTGTTTTATTTCACTGCAGACGGAAGGATTGATTTCCGCGAGCTTGTAAAGGATTTGGCATCGGTATTCCGAACCCGAATTGAGCTTAGGCAGATAGGCGTGCGCGATGAATCCAAAATGCTTGGTGGACTCGGCGTTTGCGGCAGACCCTTTTGCTGTTCCTCGTTTTTAGGAGAGTTTCAGCCGGTTTCTATTAAAATGGCAAAGGACCAGGGTCTTTCCTTAAACCTTGCCAAAATCTCGGGAACCTGCGGCAGACTTATGTGCTGCCTTAAATATGAGCAGTCGGTTTACGATGAGCTTTTGAAGATAACCCCGCGCCAAGGTAGCTATGTTTCCACTAATGATGGAAATGGAACCGTAACAGAGGTAAGCCTACTTAAGGGAACTCTCAAGGTAAAGCTCGATGGGCACGAAGAGGATAACACCGCCCCTGTGCTCGTGTCGCGAGATGAGGTAAAGCTCATTCGCCCGCCCAAGCCTAAAAAAGAGGATAAAAAGGATAATGAGGAAGAAATTCCTAATGTTGAATAAATTCACTTTAAAATATGTGTTGATTTTTGCGAGCTTGTGTGTTAGAATAAATACGCTATAAGCAATTACACTTGAGGAGGTGTCATTATGGCTTATAAGATTACTGATGAGTGCATCGCATGCGGTTCTTGCGCAGGTGAGTGCCCCGTTTCTGCTATTTCCGAGGGCGATGGCAAATATGTTATCGATCCTGAGACTTGCATTGAGTGCGGTGCTTGCGCTGCAACCTGCCCCGTTTCTGCTATTGTTGAGGAATAATAACAGAAGCAAGTTTGCATTGTACTTAAAACAAACCCCCGACCTCTTGTCGGGGGTTTGTTATTTTTTTATTGTAAAGATAAAAAAAGTGTGTTAAAATCATTTTGAGGTGTGAAAAAATGAAACTTATATTGGCATCTGCCTCTCCGAGAAGACGGGAAATATTTGAGCTGCTCTCTATCCCTTTTGAGATAGCGGTTTCTAAAAAAGAGCCGCCGCTCTCTCCTGATTTGGGCGCAGAGCAGTCCGCTTTTATGGCGGCGAGGGCAAAGGCTGAGGATATATTTGAAAATAATAGAGAGCGCACCGTTGTCGGCGCTGACACTGTTGTTTCGCTCGAGAATAGTCTTCTTGGAAAACCCAAGAGCGAGGCGGAAGCTAAAGATATGCTGAAAGCTCTCTCGGGCAGAGCTCACGAGGTAATCACTGCTGTTTATGTTTGCTCACCCAAGATAAAAAAAGGCTTTACCGTTAAAACATCGGTGGAATTTTATCCTCTTTCGGATAGCGAAATTGAGGAGTATGTCAAAACGGGTGAGCCTATGGATAAGGCGGGCGCTTACGGTATTCAGGGCAAGGCGCTGCGCTTTGTCAAGGGCATATGCGGCGACTATTATAATGTAGTCGGGTTTCCCGCCGCCGAGTTTGTGAGGTTTTTAGAGAGGGAAGAGCTATGAAAATAATTATAAGCCCCTTTACACATCCGAGCCTTAACCTTGCACTTGAGGAATATATTTTTGATAATTTCACTAATGGCGATATTGTTATGCTGTGGAGAAATGAGCGGTCTGTTATAATCGGCAAAAATCAAAATGCCTATGCTGAAATTGACCTTGATTTTGTAGAGAAGAATAAAATCCCCGTTGTGCGCAGAATAACGGGCGGAGGCGCAGTTTTTCACGATTTGGGCAATATCAATTTTACCTTTATTTCGGACTATAAAGAGGGGTCTTTTGGCTCCTATACACTGTTTGCAAAGCCGATTTGTGACTTTTTAAGGACGCTTAACCTTACCGCTGAGGTTTCGGGCAGAAATGATATTACCTCAAACGGATATAAAATTTCGGGAAATGCTCAGACTGTTCGCAAAAACAGAATTTTGCAGCACGGCACACTACTTTACAGTGCGGATTTAAATGAACTTTCGGGAGCGCTAAAACCCCGCCACATTAAGCTTTCGGGCAAGGGAATAAGCTCGGTGCGCAGTCGCGTTGAAAATATTAAAACGCTTGCCGCTTGCACGCTTTCGGCAGAGGAATTTTTAAATGAGTTATATGGTTTTTTTCTCTCGCAAGCTGGTTTAGAGGAAATTTATTTGAGAGAAGAGGATATTTCTGCGGTAAAATCCCTCTCAACCGAACGCTACGAAACCTTTGATTGGAATTTCGGCTTCTCACCTGCTTTTTCGCTTGTAAAGGAAAAACGCTTTACATTTGGAATTCTTGAGGCGCACCTTGATATAAGGGATGCAAAAATCGAGGGACTGTGCATTTTTGGTGACTTTTTCGGTATACTGCCCATCAGCGAGCTTGAAACCGCCCTTGTCGGCACACAGTTTACCCCATCAGCTGTATCTGAGCGCCTAAAGGATTTCCCACTTTCAGACTACATCAGCACAATGTCAATTTCCGATCTGTGCGATTTACTATTCTAAACAAAAAAAGCAGCCTCTCGGCTGCTTTTTCCTTTTATAATAAGTCTTGGTTGTAGCAGGCGCGAGCGCCGCCTACAAATTTGGGGCGAGTGCGTGCGCAAACGATGGTGGCATTTCCTATTTTCTTAATGGGCAGCCTTACGGGTACTGCAACCTCTTTAAGGTGCATTCCAATCATTGTAAGCCCAATGTCAATGCCTGCATCGGCACGTATTTTTTCAACCGCAACTGCATCGGGGAGCCTTTCAAAAGCAAGTGTGCCAAGTGAGCCGCCTGCTTTTGGCTGGGGAAGTACATTTACAATAGGGTAGCCTAATTTCACGGCTGCCCTTTTTTCTAAAATAACAGCACGGTTTAAATGCTCGCAGCATTGTACCGCCATAAGAATGCCTTTTTCCTTTAAAACACTGTATATTCCCTCAAAAATGGCGTCGGCAACATCAAGGCTCGAGTTTGTTCCGATTTTCTCTCCTAAAACCTCACTTGAAGAGCAGCCGACAATAAATAAATCGTCCCTTTGAAGCTTTGCGGCATCGCATAAGGCGCAGGCTGCCTCAATAGCCTCGTTTTTTATAGACTCTAAAAGAGCCTTGTCGCTTATTTCATAAACATCTTTCATATAAGAGCCTCCATCTCAAAAACCTTTATGGCATTTTTGTAGGTAGCATCTAAAATTTCATCGCGGGTAACGCCTTTTATTTGGGAAAGCACATCCGCAACAGAATAAAGCATAGAGGAATCGCAGCGCTGCCCCCTATAAGGCACCGGCGCCATATAAGGACAGTCGGTTTCAATTAAAAGCCTGTCAATTGGCACATATGCCGCGCTCTTTTTAGCCTTTTGCGCATTACTGAAGGTAACAACACCCGTAAATCCTATATACATTCCAAGGTCAAGCACCTCTCGTGCGGTCTCGCAGCTGCCCGAAAAACAGTGCACAACACCCTTTGGTCTGAACTCCTTTAAAATGGCGAGCATATCCGCAGTAGCCTCTCGGCTGTGAATAATAACAGGCTTGTTAAGCTCTTTTGCAAGAGATAGTTGTTCCTCTAAAAATTTCTTTTGCATTTCGGGTGGGGAGGTGTCATAGTGATAGTCTAAACCTATCTCGCCGACCGCTACAAGCTTTTTGTTTTCTGTTAGCATCTCTCTCAGCTCATCTAAATAAGGCTCAGTCTGATTTATGCAATCGATAGGGTGGATACCCGCGCTGGCGAATACAAAGGGATACTTTTTAGAAAGAGCGCTGTTTTGGCGGCTGCTTTTTATCGAGCTACCCGCCGAGAGAATAAGCCCGACACCCTTAGAGGGCATAGAAGAGAGCAGAGCATCTCTGTCCTCATCAAAGCGGGGATTATCGTAATGGCTGTGTGAATCAAAAATCAGTGCCATAAAAAACCTTCTTATCGGATGCGGCTGCCCTCGGGCATACTGTCATCGAGGAATATAACCTTAACATCATTTTCATCGCAGTCTGCTGCAAGAATCATTCCGTTGCTCTCAAGTCCACATAGCTTAGCGGGCTTAAGGTTTGCAACCAAAACAACCTTTTTGCCAATGAGGTCCTCGGGGGCGTACCAAGGGGAAATTCCCGAGCAGACCTGACGCTCGCCTTCGCCGTCATTTAAAATAAGCTTTAAAAGCTTTTTGGATTTGGCAACACTCTCGCAGGAGAGAATTTTGGCAACCCTAAGCTCAACCTTTGAAAAATCCTCAATTCCGATTTGTGCAAGACCCTCAATTTTTTTCTTTTCAGGCTCGCTCTTGCCGTATTTCTTGTCGATATCCTGAGAAATTTCCTCAAGCTTTTTGTCTGCATCAATGCGAGAGAAAATGATTTTAGCCTCGTTAACAGTGTGTCCATTCTCAATTTTGCCAAATTCAGCTAAAGACTCGTAGCTGTCGATAGGATTATTTATCTGCCTTAAGATTTCATCTGCGGTTTCGGGCAGGAAAGGCTTTAAGAGAACTGCAATAAAGCGGATAGACTCGGTAAGATTGTAAAGAACCGTTTTAAGTCTGTCCTGCTTTGCCTCGTCCTTAGAGAGCGCCCAGGGCATAGTTTCGTCAATGTACTTGTTGCAGCGACGCGCAAGCGAGAAAATGGTATCAAGCGAATCGGCAACGTGAAATTGCTCCATTAGCTTTTCGACAGCGGGAGCGCAGGAGAGCGCCTCGGCTTTAAGCTCGCCGTCAACATCCTCGCAAACACCCTTGTTTTCTATAGCTCCGCCAAAATACTTGTTGGACATGGCAATGGTGCGGTTAACAAGGTTTCCTAAGGTGTTTGCAAGGTCTGAGTTATAGCGGGCAATAATGGTTTCGTAAGTAATGTTTCCGTCCTGCGCATAGGGCATTTCGCTTAAGACATAGTAGCGAACTCCGTCAACACCAAAATAATCAACTAAATCATCAGCATAAATAACATTGCCCTTGGATTTGCTCATCTTGTCATTGCCGGCTAAAAGCCAGGGGTGACCGAAAACCTGCTTTGGCAGAGGCTCACCGAGAGCCATAAGCATAATAGGCCAGTAAATGGTATGGAATCTGAGAATATCCTTTCCGATAATGTGGACATCAGCGGGCCAGTATTTGTTGTAAAGCTCGCCGCTGCCATCGGGGTCATAACCCAGTGCGGTGATGTAGTTTGAAAGCGCATCTATCCATACATAGATAACGTGCTTGTCATCAAATGTAACGGGAACACCCCACTTAAATGAGGTTCTCGAAACGCAGAGGTCCTGAAGTCCCGGCTTTAAGAAGTTGTTAATCATCTCGTTTTTGCGGCTTTCGGGATGAATAAACTCGGGATTTTGCTCAATGTATTCAATAAGCTTATCGGCATACTTGCTCATTTTAAAGAAATATGCCTCTTCCTTGGTGCGGGTAACCTCTCTGCCGCAGTCGGGGCATTTTCCGTCAACAAGCTGAGTCTCGGTAAAGAAGGACTCGCAGGGAGTGCAGTAAAGTCCCTCATACTCGCTCTTGTAGATGTCCCCTTGGTCATAGAGCTTTTTAAAGATTTTCTGCACAGCCTTAACATGATAATCGTCAGTAGTGCGGATAAATTTGTCATAAGAGGTGTTCATAAGGTCCCAGATGGCGCGGATTTCGCCTGCAACGCCGTCAACATATTTCTGAGGGGTAATACCTGCATCGGTAGCATAGTTTTCGATTTTCTGACCGTGCTCGTCAGTTCCCGTTAGGAAAAAAACATCGTCCCCCACAAGCCTTCTGTAACGCGCAATAGCATCGGTCAGCACTATTTCGTAGGTGTTGCCGATGTGAGGCTTTCTTGAGGTGTAGGCAATAGCGGTTGTTATATAAAACTTCTTGGACATTCCTGAAAATCTCCTTTGTAAATTTTGCTAAATTTTATTATATAACTTTTGCTTTAAAAAATCAAATAAAAAGACAAGAAATATTAAAAATATATTATAATACGGCTTTTTGCCGTGCATTTGATAGAAAATCGCCCTGAAATCAGTATAAAGTGGGACTTGCCTGAATATCTATGAAATGAAAAAAGTTTCTTGGAGGTAAAAGGAATGTTTCGCAAAAAAGAGTGGATAGCAATGCTGCTCGCGGGAGGTCAGGGTAGCAGACTTGGGGCGCTGACGAAAAATATGGCAAAGCCGGCTGTTCCGTTTGGAGGTAAGTATCGCATAATTGATTTCACGCTGTCAAACTGCATAAATTCAGGCATAGATACCGTTGGTGTGCTGACACAGTATCAGCCGCTTGAGCTGAGTGATTACATAGGAAACGGAGGCCCGTGGGACCTTAACCGAATGTATGGCGGGGTTCACATCTTGCCGCCCTATCAGCAGATAGACGGGGCAGATTGGTATAAAGGAACTGCCAACGCAGTCTACCAAAATCAGGCATTTATCGAGAGATATGACCCCGAATATGTGATAATCCTTTCGGGTGACCATATATATCAGATGGACTATAAAAAGATGCTGATAGAACACAGAAAGGCTCAGGCAGATTGCACCATTGCTGTTTTGGATGTGCCAATTTCCGAAGCGAGCCGCTACGGAATAATGAACACCGATCAAAACGGAAAAATTTATGAGTTTGAGGAAAAGCCTAAGTGCCCCAAAAGCACTCTTGCGTCAATGGGTGTGTATATTTTTAACTGGCAAAAGCTAAAAAAATATCTGCACGCCGATGAAAAGGACAAAACCTCAGCAAACGATTTCGGGAAAAATATTATCCCTAAAATGCTTGCGGCGGGTGAAAACCTCTATGCCTATCGCTTTAATGGATATTGGAAGGATGTAGGAACCATTAAAAGCCTTTGGGAAGCTAATATGGACCTTTTGGGCGATGAGCTTAAAGAGGGCTTTTCCCGCAGCGCTCTCAGAATATATTCCCGCACTCCCTTTTTGCCGCCACAATATATTTCAAAGAATGCTCAGTTGAGCGAAAGTATAGTGGCAGAAGGGTGCGAGGTGTTCGGAAAGATAAAAACCTCTATTCTGTTTGCGGGCGTACAGGTCGAGGAGGGCGCAGAAATAACAGACAGCATTATAATGCCGGGCTGCAGGATAGGCAAGGGTAGCAAGATAAACTGCTGCATTATGGGTGATGGCTGCACAATAGGTCAGAATGTTATAATCGGAGAAGCAAAAGGAAAAGGGGAAGTGGCTGAAAGCGATATAACAGTTTTTGCAAGCAGGATAAAAATTCCCTCAGGCCTATGCGTTAAAAAAGGGAAAACAGTACTGAGGAGCCGCAGGGAACAAAAAAGTGTTTAAAAGTTGCACAAAAGGAGAGAGCAAAATGCTCTCTCCTTAAACTATTTTTGTGTAAAAAAATAGAGATTTCTTAAACAACTTATTCTAAAAAACAAAAACTTTGTGAATTTTGTTTAAATTTCTGTTAAAATTACTTGCAAATTGCTCAAATTTTTTGTAAAATAGATATGCTGTAAGAATTATGTGCAATTTTAACAAAAGAAAGTAGCCAATATGGGGTTTTCCCGCTTGGTGAAGAGGGGTATTTAGGAATGTCAAATAAGCTTTTTAAAGATGTGATTCAGCAGATGAAGGTTTCTATTGATAGAGTTATCGGTGTTGTGGACTCAACTGCAACCGTCGTTGCCTGCAGTAATTCCTCAAAAATCGGTGAAACCAATGAGTTTGTTCTTTTAGATATTGCGGACACATCTGAGATTTTCGTGCGTGACGGATATACATATAAATCCTTCGGCGGCGTTGTTAAATCGGGATTTGCGGTTTTTGTAGAGGGCTCGGATGAAATTGCTGCCCGTTATGCCAATATTCTTGCAATCTCTTTTGGCAATATCAAACAGTATTATGACGAAAAGTATGACAGAAATAACTTTATCAAAAATGTTATTCTTGATAATATTCTCCCCGGTGAAATTTTCTTAAAGGCAAGAGAGTTTCATTTCAACACCGATGTCAGCCGTGTTGCAGTTCTTATCCGAATTCTTTCGGATAATGAGGTTTCGGTTTATGATGTTATTCAAAATCTTTTCCCCGACAAGCAAAAGGATTTTGTTCTTAACATCAGTGAAAAAGAGGTTGTTCTGATAAAGGAAATCAAGCCCAATATCGAAACTCGCGACCTTGAAAAGATGGCTCGCTCTATCGTTGACACTCTGGGCAGCGAATTCTACACCCAGTCTGCCGTCGGTATCGGAACTGTAGTTTACGGTATTAAGGACCTTGCGCGTTCTTACAAAGAGGCTCAGATTGCTCTTGAGGTTGGCAAAGTGTTTGACACCGATAAGATAATCATCAGCTATGATAACCTCGGTATTGCCCGCCTTATATATCAGCTTCCCACAACCCTTTGTGAGGCATTCCTTCAGGAGGTTTTCAAAAAAGGCTCTATTGAAAGCCTTGATCAGGAAACCCTCTTTACCATTCAGAAATTTTTCGAGAATAACCTAAACGTTTCCGAAACCTCCAGAAAGCTTTTTGTTCACAGAAACACACTTGTTTACCGTTTGGAGAAAATCAAAAAGCTTACCGGACTGGAGCTTCGTGAATTTGACCACGCCATTATTTTTAAGGTGGCTCTTATGGTCAAAAAGTACCTTGCAGCAAATCCGGTAAAATATTGATAAACATATTTGGCGGACTTGGAATAAAGCCCGCCAAATCAAATTTTAGATTATAGGTGGTGTCTGTTTTTTGATTAGTTTTGATTCAGTAACAAAGATATATGCTAACGGCACCAAGGCGCTGGATGACGTAAGTTTTACAATAGAAAAAGGCGAATTTGCCTTTATAGTCGGAGCTTCGGGAGCGGGTAAAAGCACCCTACTTAAGTTGATTATGCGTGAGGAAGAGCCCACCTCGGGTCACATAACGGTAAGCAATTTCGCATTAAGCAGCCTAAGACAAAAGGATGTTCCTCAGCTTCGCCGCTCGCTGGGCATAGTTTTTCAGGATTTCCGTCTTATCGAGAATATGACGGTTTATGAAAATGTTGAGTTTGCCCTGCGTGTAACCAATGTTCCCTCACGAAATATCCGCAAAAGGGTTTCGTATGTGTTGGGTCTTGTCGGTCTTGCCGATAAGGCGCGTAGCTACCCTGCGCAGCTTTCGGGCGGTCAGCAGCAGAGAGTTGCTCTTGCCCGCGCGCTTGTAAATAACCCCGCTATAATTATTGCCGATGAGCCCACGGGAAATGTTGACCCCGAAATGTCGCACGAAATTGTTGAGCTTCTCAATGAGATAAACCATTGTGGGACAACCATTTTGATGGTAACCCACGAACATAGCTTGGTTAATGAATTCGGCCGCCGTGTTATTACTATAAGAGACGGTAAGGTTGAATCAGATATTCCGGATGGAGGTGTAAAGTCATGAGACTTGGCAGCTTCACCTACCTTTTGAAGCAAGGCGCAAAAAATACATACCTGAATAAAGCGATGTCATTTGCCTCTGTCGGCGTTCTGACAGCCTGCCTCGTCTTGGTTGGAATGGCAGCATTGTTTTCTGAAAACATAAAAAGTATAGTCGGATTTATTCAGCAGCAGAATGAAATAGTTATTTATGTAGACGATAATCTTTCATCAGGGCAGGAAGCAATTCTCGATAGACAGATTCGCTCAATGGATAACATTTCAAGTGTAACATATACATCAAAAGAACAAGCCTTTGATGACCAAAAGGAAAAATTGGGTGACCTTTTGGAGGGTTATGAAAACGAGGATGTTTTTCCTGCATCCTACCATGTAAAGGTTAAAGACTTGTCACTTATAGATAGCAATATTGAGGCGCTCAAATCTCTTGAAGGCATTTATAGAGTCGATGCGCCGACAGATGTTGCCGAAATTATGGTCAAAACCGATAGAGGAGTATCTCTCGGAGGAACGGTGGTTGTTGTAGCACTGCTTATAGTTTCCTTTGTTATTATTATGAACACCATCAAGATAACGGTGTTCAGCCGCCGCCGCGAGATAAACATTATGAAATATGTAGGCGCGACAAACGGATTTATCCGTATGCCCTTCCTTGTAGAGGGAATGATTTTGGGCGGTATCTCAGCGCTTATAGCATTTTTCATAGTCTGGTATTTCTACGCTCAGATTATGTCCGCAATTCAGGGCGATGCAAATGGCTGGCTCAGCTCGGCAACAGCAACACTTATCCCGTTTTCTGATGTGGCGCTGCCTCTTGTTGTAGCCTATCTTGTATCGGGAGTTATAATTGGCGGACTTGGTAGCTTAGTAAGTATTCGCAAACACTTAAAAGTTTAAAAAAGGAGGCGCAAAAACAGATGACAGCTTGCAGTTTAAAAAAGAAAACCATTGCCTTTGCTCTGGCGGCGGTTCTTATCTTCTCGGGAATTGGCGCAGTAGAACCTGTAAAACCGCAGGCAGCCACCGTTTCAAGCCTTGAGGATAGATACAGTCAGCTCGAAAGCGAGCTTAAAAAGCTCCAGAGCGAAATGAAAAGCACCCAAAACAAAAAATCACAGCAACTGAAATACAAAAAACAGCTTGATACAGAGATTTCACTTGTTGAAGAGCAGATAGATAACTTAAACAGTCAGGTCAGTGCACTTAACGCTCAGATTAAGCAAAATGAGGCGCTGCTCGCGGATAAAGAGGATGAAATCTCCGAAAATGACGAGCTGTTTAAGGCAAGACTTCGCGCAATGTATATGCAGAGCGAGGCTTCGGTGTGGGAAATGCTCCTCGGCTCAAAAAGCTATTCTGAGTTTATTCAGAATGCCGAGTATATGAAAAGACTTGCTCAAAACGACCAAGAGCTTATGGAAAAGCTTGATCAGGATAAAAAGAGTATAGTTGCAGCAAAAGAAACTATTGAAAATTCAAAAATCAAGCTTGAGGCAAATAAGAAAACCTTAAACTATAAAAAAGCAACCCTCAATTCAAAATATACCGAAAGCCAAAGTCTTCTAAACTCGCTTGTCAACGATGAAAACGAGCTGAGGCAACAGCAGATAAAAATAAATGAGGAAATGGAGAAAATCGACGAAGAGATTCGTCAGATGCTTGAGGATAAAGGCTCAAGCGGCGAGTTTGTCGGCGGTCAGTTCCTCTGGCCCGTTCCAAATTATTCAACCATTACCTCAAAATTTGGCTGGAGAACGCTTTACGGCAAAGCAAACTGGCATACAGGTATCGATATTTCGGGATATAATATATTGGGCAAGAATATCGTTGCCGCAAATGCAGGAACGGTTATCAAAGCTGTGACTACCTATGTTCCTAAAAAGGGCTACGGTAAATATGTTATGATTGACCACGGTGGCGGCTACACCACAATGTATGCGCACTGCACCAGCCTTTCTGTAAAGGTCGGTCAACAGGTAAAGCGCGGCGAGGTTATCGCTCAGGTAGGCTCTACAGGTAACTCAACGGGACCGCACTTGCACTTCGGTATTTACATAAACGGTAAGGAAGTTGATCCGCTGCCTTATCTGTAATCTCACCGCTAACAGTATTTTTAGAGGAAAACCGATAAGAATATGAGGCAGAAGGGGAAACGATATGAATAAAAAAATCTCGTTAGGAACATCTATTGCTCTCATGGCTGTTGCTGCAGCAGTTGCCGTTGCAATAACGATGGTGTTCTCTACAACAATTTTTAATTCCAAGCTTTCAAGCATCAATGAGCGTCAGGCTATCTATGAAAAGATAACTGAAATAAATAAAATCGTTCGCGAAAATTACAATGGCGAGGTTGATGAAACCAAGCTTCTTGATAACATTTCCGCAGGCTTTGCCTTTGGAATCGGCGATGATTATGCACAGTATTACACCGCGCAGGAATATAGTGAGCTTAAAGACGATATGAATGGTAAAGCAGTAGGTATCGGAATTACCTGCGTTAAGGATACCGAGGGCTATGCTCGCCTTGTTTCGGTCTTTCCCGATTCTCCTGCTGAAATCAGCGGACTTCTGAAGGGCGACCAGATAGTCAAGGTTGCAGGAATAGATGTTCTGACAAGCTATAACGAGGCGATAAACGCCCTTAAGGGTGATGCGGGTGAGGCGGTTGTCGTAACCTACCGAAGGGAAGGGGAGGACACCGAGGTTGAAATAACCCGCCGCAAGGTAACTGTCCCCAGCGTTGAAACACAGATGCTTGAGGGCGATATTGCCTATATCAAGATAACTGAATTTAGCAGCAACACAGTAAATCAGTTTGAATCGGCTGTCGGAGCTGCCCTTGATAAAAAGGCAAAGGGAATTATTTTCGATATCCGTAACAACGGCGGAGGAACAGTTAAATCCGCAGCTCAGATGATAGATATTATCGTTCCTGAAGGCCCCGTTATTTCAAGCACTGATAAAAGCGGTGAAACCAAGGTTATTTATTCGTCCGATAGCGCCGATGTAAGTGTTCCCATGGCGGTGCTTGTAAATAAAAACACAGCAAGCGCTGCCGAGCTGTTTGCCGCGGCGCTGCGAGATTATGAAAAAGCAAAGCTTGTCGGCTCTGTCACCTACGGAAAAGGCGTTATGCAGGATGTTTACCCGCTTTCCGATGGCTCTGCAATTAAAATTACCACTGCAAGATTTAATCCCCCGAAATCCGAGAACTTTGACGGTGTGGGCTTAAAGCCCGACTTTGTGGTGGACCTTTCCGTCGAGCAGGAAAAAATGTGGTATGAACTCAACTTAACCAATGACCCGCAGCTAATCAAGGCTCTGTCTGTTGTAAAGGCCTTGAACAAATAAAATTTTATAAACTAAAAGGAGAACTTTCAAATGAACGCAAAAAAGGCAATGACACAAGAAGAAGTTAAAGAACTTGAACTTCAGCTCGATGAGCTTAAAACAATAAAAAGAAAAGAAGTGGCTGAGAAAATCAAGGTGGCTCGCTCTTTTGGTGACCTTTCTGAAAACAGCGAGTATGATGAAGCAAAAAATGAACAGGCTATGGTTGAGGAGCAGATTCTTCAGCTCGAGTCCATGCTAAAAAATGTTGAGCTTATAGATAGAGATGCCCTCACAACCGACTCTGTTGAGATTGGCCTTCACATCAAGCTTTACGATAATAAATATAAGGAAGAACTTCTTTATCAGATAGTCGGCTCCAACAGCGCCGATCCCTCTAAGGGCAAAATATCCGATGAATCTCCTCTTGGAAAGGCTCTCAAGGGCAAAAAGGTAGGAGATACCGTCGAGGCTGAGGCTCCCGGCGGAGTTATGAGCTTTAAAATTCTGGAAATCACAAAATAAATTCCCTTACGGAGGGCTGTAAATGTCAGAGCAGGATAAAAGAAATGATAAGTTCGGTGATGATGCGCGTGCGCAGGCTATCCGAATAAAGAAAATAAGACAAGGTCTTATTCATGATACAGAGAATGAGGCATATGAAAAAGAAAAAGCGCAGCGAGAAGCTACGCCTGTCAGTACAAAGGATAAGATTAAAAACTTTTGGTACCATAATAAGTTGTTTGTTATTATCGGCTGTTTTATTGTGGTGGTGGTCTCGTTCATGACATATCAGTCCTTTACCAAGGAAAGATATGATACAACCTTGCTTCTCTGCTCATATTCTTTCTATGACGAGGGAACAACCGAACAGTTATCCCAAGAATTTGGAAAGTATATGACAGATACTGACGGTAACAGAGAGGTCAATGTAGGTGTTTTTCAGGCAAACTTTACTGCCCCGGGAGAAGTAGAAGACCAAACCGGTTATGAGCAGGCGCTTCAGTCAAGAATTATGGCGGAAATTTATGTCGGTGAAAACTGTATTTTTATTATGCAAAAGGAAATTATGGATTCCCTTGCAGAGAAAGAGGTTTTTGCAGACCTCAGAGAGCTGATTGGAGCAGAAGGACAAGAGCCTGTTTATGGTGTGTCGATTGCAAATAGCAGCCTTTTTAAAGACAAGGTTTTTGATAATGACCGCGGTGACTACTATGTCGGTATTCGGGTTTACAAAGAGGGTACTGATAAAGCCGCATATGACGCGCAGGTAAATGCTGTAAAAGAGCTTTTAAAAGATAATGTAAAATAAACAAAAAAACATCGGCAGTCTAATTAGACTGCCGATGTTTTTTACTTTTAGATTTTTCTTAAATTCCATACATAATCCATATGTAAATATAAGCGGGGATAATCGCGGCAAGTGTAAAGGGAATACCGATTTTAAAGAAATCAGAATTCTTAACGGTATAGCCCTCTTTGCGGAGAATACCGATACCTGCGATGTTTGCCGATGCTCCGATAGGTGTGCAGTTGCCGCCGAGTGTTGCGCCTGAAAGAAGTCCAAAGTATAAAAGTGTGGGATCTATATTCAGGGCAGTGGCAAGACCTGCAATTACGGGAATCATAGTAGCAACATAGGGAATGTTGTCGATAAATGCAGATATCAGAACAGATGCCCAGACAATTACTGTATAGAGTAAGAAGATGTTTCCGCCGCCTGCCTTTGCAAGCAGATTTGCGGCCGCATCGATAACACCCTGTTCGGAAATTCCGCCAATCATAAGGAAGAGTCCTACTAATAATCCAATGGTTTCAAAATCAATGGCCTTCAGAGGCTCGGTGATTGCAGAAACCGCTTTCTTTCTTATGAAGTTATAAACAATACCAATCGCCATCAAAGCACAGCAGATAAGTCCGTTTGTGATGCTGGGCTTGTTGGGAATAAAGGAAGCAACAATTAAAAGAACTATGGTACCTAAAAGCAGAATTGAAGGAACATAATCTGTAACGCGGGTTCTCTCTCCTGTTTTGGGAATAGGAGCCTTTTCTTTGCGGAAAAGAAATGCAAGAATAAGAGCAGAAACAATAGCTCCAATCTCAACAGCAAAGAATATGCCGGGTCTTCCTTTGTACCAGAAGAAATCCATAAAACTCATATCTAAGGCGGAACCGAGCATAATAGCGGTGGTGTCACCGACAAGTGTTGCTGCACCCTGAAGGTTTGATGAAACGGCAATTCCTATGATGAAAGGAACGGGATTGGTTTTTAATTTTTTGCATATTTCAAGAGCAACGGGAGCAACCATTAAAACTGTTGCAACATTATCAACAAATGCTGAAATTACACCTGAAAAAAGAGCCATAGCAACAGCTGCCCACATAACATTGGGTACGCGTTCCATAATTAAATCGGCTAAAAGCTCGGGCATCTTGCTTTCAATAAACAACGCAACTATTCCCATAGTTCCTGCAATCATCAGTAGCACATTAAAGTCAATATTGCCAATTACGCTACTGAGCGGTAGCATACCGCTGATAATAAAAATCAAAGCGGAGGAAAGCGCTATGTAAGGGCGATACTTGCTAAAAACAAGCATCAAAACATAAGTAGCAGCAAATAAAATAAGAGCGGGTATCATAGAATTAAAATCCTTTCAAATATTTAGGATAAGCCTTGCCTCATCCCACGATAAATTATTAGTTATATTATAACTAATAAAATACTATTGTTCAATAGAAAAGCCTGAAGTTTTTGGTAAAAATATTGTTTATTAAATAACAAAAAAAGAAGAACCCTCCATCTTTTGAATGGAGGGTTAGAACGCACAAAAGCCAAAGTTTTATTCAGCGTCGCTTTCTTCTTTCATTTTTGCAAAGCACTCGCTGCAGTAAACAGGGCGATCCTCACGGGGTCTGAAAGGAACGGTTGCTTCCTTGCCGCAATTTGCACAAACAGCAGTGAACATCTCTCTCTCAGGACGGGAAGCTGCTTTTCTTGCAGCACGGCACTCTTTGCAGCGCTGGGGCTCGTTAGTAAAGCCTTTCTCTGCATAGAACTCCTGCTCACCTGCTGTGAATACGAACTCAGCGCCGCATTCTTTGCATACTAAGGTCTTGTCTTCGTACATGATCTTTCCTCGCTTTAAAATATTTGTAATTTTGCCCTCAACGGACTTTCACCGTTACCTTTGAAAATCAACGCTCTGTTTAAGCTATACGGGCATATATAACAAAGGGAAAACCCTTATGCCACAATTACATTGGATCGGACAAAGCGCTGCCGACTTTCAAACTAAAGCAAGGAACGCAAAATCGGATCGGACATAAGCTTATGCAACACGCACAAACTCATAATAATAGTATAATCAACGTTTGTATAGTTGTCAATATCTTTTTTCTTTATAGAATAAGTTTTGTTAAAGTTGCACAAAAACAAGAGACGAGTATTATTTGTTTTCACTTAAACAAATGTCAAAAAACAGAGAAAAAAGAAGAAAATAGAAGATAAAATCAAAAAAAACCGTCGATTTTACTCGACGGTTTCTAAAATCAGTATATTTGATTAGTCATTGAGCATAAGCTTGGCTGCCTTGTAAATATCACCGCAGCCGAGGGTAATAACCAAATCCTCAGGCTCTGCATTCTGCCTTATATAATCTGCAACCTCTTCAAAGGTGTCAAGAAGAACACAGTTTTGGAGCTTTTCCTGAAGGTCCTTAGAATCAATTCCAAAGGTGTTTATCTCGCGCGAGCCCATAATGGGTGTCAGAACAACCCTGTCTGAAAGACTTAAGACCTTTGCAAAGTCATCGAGCAGCATGGCTGTGCGGGAAAAGGTAAACGGCTGAAATACCGCCCAAACCTTGTTAAAGCCGAGAGAAAGCGCCGCTTTCAGGGTTGCTTCAAGCTCTGCGGGGTGATGAGCGTAGTCATCAGCAATAGTAACGCCACCTCGAATTCCCAAAACATCAAACCTGCGAGCCGCACTCTTAAATTCAGAGAGAGCTTTTTTTACATCGTGGAAGGATACGCCCGTTTCCATAGCGGCGGCACAGGCAGAGAGTGCATTGTAAACATTGTGCCTGCCCGGAATTTTAATGGAAAGCTCACCAAGCTCAACTCCGCTTTTAAAAACAGTAAATTTAGTGAGCAGTGAATGTGTCGCGTGACATACCTCAGAGGATATATCGGTGGCATAGTAATCGTTTTCGCTCTTAAGTCCGAAGGTGACGATTTTTTTATCAAGTCCCTTAACTGCTGCAAGGCTGTTCTCATCATCGCCGTTTACAATAAGCATCCTGCTTGTCATTTCAGAGAACTTGCGGAAAGATGCAATGAGATTTTCAAGAGTTTTAAAATACTCCATATGGTCGCGGTCAATGTTTAAGATAATCGAAACATCGGGTGAAAGCTTTAAGAATGTGTCAACATACTCGCAAGCCTCGCAAACCATATTATCTGACCTGCCAACCCTTCCGCTGCCGCCGATAAGCTCAAGCTTTCCGCCGATAACGGTGGTGGGGTCCATTCCCGACATCATATAAATCTGGGTAAGCATGGAGGAAGCGGTGGTTTTTCCGTGCGTTCCGCAAACGCAGACAGCGTTATCATACCAGCTGGTGACTATTCCCAAAAGAATAGAACGCTCGATGGTGGGAATTCCTTTTTCGCGCGCAGCGCAAAGCTCGGGATTGTCTTTCATTATAGCGGCGGAGTGAACAATAAGGTCAGCTCCTTCAATGTTCTTTTTAGAATGCCCGAGGGTAACGGGAATTCCCATTTTTTCAACTGCGGTAAGAGTGTCGCCGCTGTTATTATCAGAGCCGCTTAAATTGTAGCCCTTGGCAAACAGAATTTGCGCCAGAGGATACATTCCGCTGCCGCCGATGCCGATAAAATGTATGTGCTTTTTACCTTCTAAAATGTTGTAGTCGATTGCCAAGGCAATTCCTCCGTTTAAATTCAAATTGATAAATCGAATTTCTGCTACTTACTATTATATTGCTTCTCTTGAAAAAAATAAACACCTTTTTTCAAAAAATGAATAAAAGTTTTAAAAAAAGCGATAATAGTAGCAGGCAAGAGCCAATTTACAGACTTAAAGGAGAAATGCAGGACATGAATATTAGTCAGGTCAAAATCAGAAGACTCTATGATGAGGGAAGAATGAAAGCGCTGGTATCTGTAACTATTGATGATGATTTTGCTGTTCACGATATCAAGGTTATCGAAGGCCCGCAGCGAGTGTTTGTTGCTATGCCAAGTCGCAAAGAGGATGGCGGGAGCTTTAGGGATGTGGTGCATCCTATAACAAAGGATGCTCGCGACCAGATGGAAAAAACAATTCTCGACCATTATTATATGGCTCTTGACGAAAATCACCAAAAGGAAATGCCCACAGAGCTGTGATTTAATAAAAAGCTATTGACAATGCCCCACAGCAGTATTATAATCAACTTGTAATACAGTTAGGGGCGGAGTGAAATTCTCCACCGGCGGTAATGTGCGCATAAGCGTAACGAGTCCGCGAGCCAAAGGCCGACATGGTGCGATTCCATGACCGACGGTATAGTCCGGATGATATAACGGTATTTATGTAGTAGTATTTTATGCCCCCGACTTTATTGTCGGGGGATTTTTTACTTTGGAGGTTATTTTATGAAAAAAACAAAGCTTTACTCACTTATCGCATCGGCTCTGCTCGGAGCAGTCGGCTTTGTACTTATGGCGATTGAGCTTTCAGTTCCCATTATGCCCGTCTTTATAAAGCTTGATTTTTCTGAGCTGCCTGCGCTTATCGCCGCCTTTGCTTACGGACCTTTGTATGGAGCTGCCGTTTGCCTTATCAAAAATCTGCTGCATCTTTTTATTACAAACACGGCGGGAGTAGGCGAGCTTGCTAATTTTCTGATGGGAGTTTTCTTTGTCGTTCCCGCAGGTCTGATTTACAGTAAAATCAAAACCCGCAAGGGAGCGCTGATAGGCTCGGTAATTGGAGCTGCCGTTATGGCGGTTGCCTGCGTTTTCATAAACCTTTTTATTACCTATCCTATATACTATAACCTGCTTATGCCCGAGGCTGTAATTCTTTCGCTCTATCAGGCTATCTTGCCCTCGGTTGACAGTATTTTTAAGGCGCTTATTATCTTTAATCTGCCCTTTACCTTTGTAAAAGGTGTTTTGGCTTCGGTAATATGCTTGCTAATTTATAAAAAGCTTTCGCCGATACTTAAGAAATGAATATATCTTGACAATTATTGTCGAATATATTATAATGATAAAAATGAATATCAGCCTTATCAAGAGTGACTGAGGGAACAGGCCCGAAGACGTCCGGCAACCTGCTATGCAAGGTGCTAAATCCTGCGGAACTAACCGGCAGATGAGGAGCAAATAAATGCGCTGCGGTTTCCGTCAGCGCATATTTTTATTTATGTTAGGAGAAAACTATGAACAAAACACACCTTTTCACATCTGAATCAGTAACCGAGGGACATCCCGATAAAATCTGTGACCAGATTTCTGATGCCGTTTTAGATGCCATTTTAGCTCAGGATAAAATGGCAAGAGTCGCCTGCGAAACCACCGCAACAACGGGAATGGTTATGCTTATGGGCGAAATCACAACAAGCGCTCAGGTGGATATCCCCGCTATTGCCCGCGAAGTTATCAATGAAATAGGCTATAATAACGCAGCTTTCGGCTTTGACGGTAACACCTGCGCTGTTTTTACTACAATAGACAAGCAGTCTTTGGATATTGCTCTCGGCGTTGATAACTCTCTTGAAAAGAAAGAGAGCGAGGATAGTGAGGATGAGCAAAACGGAGCGGGCGACCAGGGTATGATGTTTGGCTTTGCCTGCAACGAAACCCCCGAGCTTATGCCTATGCCCATTTCGCTCTCCCATAAGCTTGCCAAAAGACTTACCGAGGTTCGCAAAAATGGCACTCTGCCTTACCTTCGCCCCGACGGTAAAACTCAGGTAACGGTGCGCTATGAGGGAGACACCCCTGTAGCTGTTGATGCCGTTGTTGTTTCCTCGCAGCATTCTGAGGATGTTTCTCTTGAAACTATCCGCGAGGATATCATAAGAGAGGTAATTGTGCCCGCTATTCCTAAAGACCTTATGTCAAGCGAAACCAAGATATTCGTAAACCCCACAGGTCGATTTGTTGTAGGCGGCCCTCAGGGTGACAGCGGACTTACGGGCAGAAAAATCATAGTCGATACATACGGCGGATATGCTCGCCACGGCGGTGGAGCATTCTCGGGCAAGGACCCCACAAAGGTTGACCGCAGCGCCGCCTATGCCGCCCGCTATGTGGCTAAAAATATCGTTGCTGCAGGCATTGCCGAGCGCTGCGAAATTGAGCTTGCATATGCTATCGGCGTTGCAAAACCCGTTTCTGTAATGGTTGATACCTTCGGTACCGGTATTCTCCCCGACAGTGAAATTGAAAAAGCGGTAAACAAGGTATTTGACCTTCGCCCCTCAGCCATAATCCGCGATTTAAACCTTCGCAGCCCCATTTACAAAAAGCTTGCAGCTTACGGACATATGGGCAGGGAAGACCTTTGCGTTTCTTGGGAGAAAACCGACAAAGTTGATGACTTAAAGAAGGCTCTTTGCATAAAATAAACTAAAAGGAGTGAAAAAAATGAACCTCGGTATTTCAACCGCCTGCTTTTACCCAGAGCTTACCGAAAAAGCAGTAAAGTTTTTGTGTGAAAACGGAACTACCGAGCTTGAGGTTTTTTTCAACTCCGCCTGCGAAATGCAAGGAGATCTCCTTTCCGAAATAGCTGCCATAACCCGCGCAAACGGCACCCGAATTGTATCGGTTCACCCCTTTACATCGGGCTTTGAGCCTTTTATGCTCTTTTCGGACTATGAGCGCCGCTTTTTGGACGGACTTGAGTTTTACAAAAGGTATTTTGACGCCTGCCATACCCTCGGCGCCGAGATTTTGGTGCTGCACGGAGATAGATTTGAAAGCCGCCATAGTGATGAACGCTATTTTGAGCGCTACTTAAAGCTTTACCGAGCGGCAAAGAACGAGGGAGTCTGCGTAGCACAGGAAAATGTCTGCCGCTGCCGTAGCCGCGATATAGAATTTCTTAAAAATATGCGCTCTCAGCTCGGGGATGAAACCGCCTTTGTGCTTGATTTAAAGCAGGCGACCCGCAGTGAACTGAGCTATAAAGATGTCCTTTCGGTAATGAGTGATAGACTTGTCCACGTGCATCTGAATGACTGCGACGAGCAAAACGACTGCCTACTTCCCGGAAAGGGAAACCGAAATTTCAAAGAGCTTTTTAGTCAGCTTGAAAAAATAGGCTTTAGCGGCTCTGCCGTTGTTGAGGTCTACCGCCAGAATTACGGTGATTATACACAGCTAATACAGAGCCTTGACTTCTTAAGAGCGGTCAATGCATAAAAAATGCTTTACTTTATCGAAATTTTTTGGTAGAATAAAGAAAAAGGCATAAGGGAGGAACATAAAATGAGATGTCCTTTTTGTGGTTATGAGGAAAGCAAGGTAGTAGACTCACGCCCGACAGAAGAAAATGAGAAAATCCGCCGCAGAAGAGAGTGCTTAAAATGCAACTCTCGCTTTACAACCTATGAGGTCATCGAAACTGTTCCTATTATGGTTGTTAAAAAGGATAAATCCCGCGAAGCCTTTGACAGAGATAAGCTCACCCGCGGTATCCTGCGCTCCTGCGAAAAACGCCCCGTTACCGCGAATGAAATCGAAAAGATGGTTGACCGTATTGAGAGCGAGCTTTCAAACTCGCTGCAAAGAGAGGTCACCTCTTACCGTATCGGCGAGCTTGTAATGAAATACTTAAAACCTATCGACGAAGTAGCTTATGTCCGCTTTGCCTCGGTTTACCGCCAGTTCGGCGATATCGGCGCGTTTATGGACGAGCTTAAGAATATGATAAAGGATAAATAAAATTAAAACCAAAGCCCCGCGGCGTATGCCGCGGGGCTAATTTTTTCATACTCTCTGCTTTGATGGCTTTATGTAAACTAATTTACCTTTTTGGTAATGCTAAGTAGACGAACAATAACGGGACTTAAAACAAGGTTAAACCCAAGCTCAAACAGGAAATTTCCGCCGGCTAAACCTAAGAACATATACTTTACAACATCCTCGCCGTATCCAAGACCTGCTGCCCACTCTGAAACAATGCCCATAAAGAAAAGAACGCAGCCTAAAAGGAATACTCCTGTGTTGACAAGCGGACAAACTATTGCGGCTGCAAAAATTGCGATGTAAACATTCTTCTTTGCTAAAAGCTCGTAAACAAGACCTGAGCAAAGCCCGCATAATGTGCCCTTGAGAAGTACTGTAATGATAGTTCCGGGAACATTTACTGCTAAAAATGCCGCGGCATCACCGCTTAAGAGAACTGTAACACCAAATATAAGTCCAAGCCACGCACCAATAAACTTTCCGCAGAGAGCCGCTCCTACAACGATAGGAATAAGCACCAGCGAAACTGAAAACATTCCAAATCGGATAAATGAGCCCATAAGCTGCAATATGATAACTAAAGCGGTCAGTATTGCACCGAGAGCCAGTGTTTTAGTGGACATTTGTTTTTTTGCTTGTGTTGACATAGAAAATCCTCCTTGCTACTGCTCCGAAAATCGGATGCAGTGCTAATTTTCACTTTTAAATATTTTTTTTGTAAATGGTATATAAACCATCAAGCAGCAAAGTTTCGTCAATGATGATGTCCTCATTGCAGTGGGGAACAATCACCTTGGAAAGTCCGCCCGTCGCAATAACGGTAGTGTCCTCTCCGAGTATTTTTCGGTAACGCCTAATCATACCGTCAATCATACAAGCGTTGCCAATAACTGCGCCCGAGCGCATACAGTCAATGGTATTGCTTCCGATAACATCAACAGCACCCTCTAAACTAATCTGCGGAAGCTGCGCTGTGCCCTGTGAAAGCGCATTGAGAGCGGTGTTAACGCCCGTAAGAATTGAGCCGCCAATCATTTCTCCGCTTTTGGTGAGCGCTGAAATGGTGGTAGCAGTTCCTAAATCCAAAACAATCGAGGGTAGGGGATACTTACTTTGCGCCGCAACTGAAACACAAACAAGGTCAGCACCAAGCTGCGCAGGATTGTCAATTTTTATATTTAACCCCGTCTTAACCCCTGGGCCTACTATGAAAACTCTGCATTCAAACAGCCGCTTTATTGCACCCTCTAAAAGTGACGACACCTGCGGCACAACCGAGGAAATTATAGCCCCCTCTATCTTTCCTGCGCACTTTTCCGAGAGTGAAAGCACATCTCGGATGGTAATTGCGTACTCATCGCGGGTTTTCTGTCGGTCTGTGGCAATGCGAGCAGTGAATATAAGCTCCTCGCCGCTGTAAAGGCCTAAAATTGTATGGGTGTTTCCAACATCAATAGTTAAAATCATTTCATCACCGCTTATTTTTCGTATCCGTTAGGATTGTTTTTCTGCCAGCGCCAGGAATCCTCGCACATTTCAGCAAGCTCGCGCTCGGCTACCCAACCAAGCTTTTCCTTTGCATATGATGGGTCAGCATAGCACATTGCAACATCTCCGCTGCGCCTTTGCGCAATCTTGTAGGCAAGCTTTTTGCCCGAAGCCGCCTCAAAAGCATGCACCATATCTAAAACACTATACCCCTTGCCTGTTCCGAGGTTGTAAGCGTCTATACCTTTACAGCTAAGAACACGCTCAACAGCCTTTAAATGCCCCTGAGCTAAGTCAACAACGTGAATGTAATCGCGAACTCCCGTTCCGTCGGGCGTGTCGTAATCGTCTCCGAAAACAGAAAGACACTCACGCTTGCCGATAGCAACCTGAGTAATGTATGGCATCAGGTTGTTAGGAATTCCGTTGGGGTCCTCGCCTATCCTGCCGCTCTTGTGAGCGCCAATGGGATTAAAATATCTGAGTAGCGCAATGCTCCACTCACCGTCAGAAGCCGCAATGTCGCGGAAAATATCCTCCTGCATAAGCTTTGTAGCGCCATAAGGGTTGGTGGTAGAGAGAGGGAAGTCCTCGCGAATGGGAACAGCTTTGGGAACCCCATACACCGTTGCCGAAGAGGAAAAAACAAGCCTCTTTACATTAAATTCATCCATTAGCTCGCAAAGCGTAAATGTGCTGCCTAAGTTGTTGCGATAGTATTTAAGCGGCTGCGCCACAGATTCGCCCACCGCCTTAAAACCAGCAAAATGTATAACCGCATCAGGCAGGTTTTCTTCGAAAACCTTTCGCATACCCGCCTTGTCAGCGACATCAAGTCTGTAAAAGGCAAAGTCTTTACAGGTTATCTCGCGGATGCGCTCTAAAACCTCGGGCTTTGAATTGGAAAAGTCGTCAACAATAACAACCTCGTACCCTGCATCTAAAAGCTCAACACAGGTGTGTGACCCAATGTACCCCGCGCCGCCCGTAACAAGAATTTTCATATAAACGCCGCCTTTTAGTATTATTTCTGCTATTGCCTATTTTACAATATTAAGAAACTAATTGCAATGCTTTTTTAAAGAATATTGAAAAAGAAAAAATCCCGAACACTTACGCATTCGAGATTTTTGGTGATCCATCGCAGGTACGGTGCGCTCTCAATTTTGCCGACCGCTCCGAGCGGTGTTCGGCAAAATTCTCGTGCTCCCGACTTCACAGTCGAAAAATGCTATCGCGCATTTTTCGCTGCTTCGACGAACTCCTCCGGAGTTCTCATCTCCGAATTGCTAACGCAAATAAAAAACCGAAACGCCTAAAAAGGCATTTCGGTTTTTTGGTGATCCATCGGAGATTCGAACTCCGGACACCTTGATTAAAAGTCAAGTGCTCTGCCAACTGAGCTAATGGATCATCAGCATTAAAAAAGCACCACCGCGATGATGCTTGTCTATTATATCAAGCCTAAAGCCGTTTGTCAACTGATTTTTGAAAAAAATTAACTTTTTTTATATGTAGGGAAGCGGCTTGCTCCTTCCGTCATTAGTTATTATTCAATATTCACTAAAACCCCCAAAGCCGCGCTTGCAGCTTTGGGGGTTTCCTTCCTATTATATATGTACCTTAACTACAACCTTCTTAACAGCGGTGCCTTCTACAAGCACAACACCCGGCTTGTGAATATCCTCGGGAAAGAAAATAGCAAAGCTCTTTTCATCACACTCAAGCCTTACTCGCTCGCCCAGTGCCCTGTAGTGAACAACATCCTTTTCAGGGTTGTATTCGTCGGTCTGCTCGCAGGTTGCGATTGCAGCACACTCCATATACTCCTTGCCCGAAACAATAAACTGAATGTCTATGTAGTTTTTGTGTGCTTCAAACTTTTCGCTGTCCTCTTTAGGGTCATATGCCTGAACACTTGCCCAGACTCTCTTGCCGTCAATCTCGTACTTGCCCACCTCAGTGTTCTCATCAATAACCTTTTTGATGAAATCAAAGCCGAGCTTAAAGCCATCGTGACAGCCATAATATAGCTCGCAGTTTTTAAGTGTGTCAAAAATCATTTTTACAACTTCCTTCCTTAATTATATATAATATATATTCACAGACAACCTGTCTGTAAAAAAACAGCCAACTGCCTCTCTTTAGGGCAAGGCAGGCATATAGGGATGTTTTCTAATTTCAATCTTACCATACCTTAATTTCTTTTTCAAGTACGCAAAAGGGTGATAAATCTTGCGCCTTGTCACATTTAATATAATTTTGTTAGTTTACTTAAAACCGAAAAAGGAATTTTGTGCAAAATAAACAAATTAACTCTAAACTTTTTGTTAACAAAAATAATTTACTTTTTAAAAGTAAAGTTTTATAATTATGATAAGAGGCGTATAGCCTAAAAAATAAAAACGGAGGTAAACAAGAATGAAAAAAAGAATCTTGGCACTCGTTCTTTCAGTTGCTATGGTTCTCAGCTTTTTGCCCTTTTCGGCATTTGCGTCAACTGAGACACCATATGCATCTGGACTTAA
>JAXJQH010000106.1:0-2831 GCA_036311245.1 Oscillospiraceae bacterium
GGTCAGTATCAGCACGATATGCCGCCTAAAAAGCTTGCCGAAACTCTGGACGGTGTGGTTGAGGACTGTGTTAACACAGTTGGCGCGGATTTAAACACCGCATCCCCCGCTCTACTTTCGAGAATTTCGGGACTCTCGGCGGCGGTCTGCAAAAATATTGTTGCCTACAGAGAGGAAAACGGCACATTTAAGTCAAGAAGTGAGCTTAAAAAGGTTCCAAAGCTCGGGCCCAAGGCTTTTGAGCAGTGCGCAGGCTTCCTGCGTGTTTCTGAAAGTGCCGAGCCGCTTGATAACACCGCCGTTCACCCCGAATCCTATAGCGCCGCAAAAGAGCTTCTTGCTCACTTTGGATATAAAAAGAGTGAGATTTCTGGCTGCGGAGAAGAATTAAAGGCAAAAGCCGAGGCAGAGGGAATTTCAAATGTCGCTGAAAAACTCGGCATAGGTGTTCCCACACTTTCGGATATCTTAAAGGAGCTTGCACGCCCCGGCAGAGATGTTCGTGACGAGCTGCCGCCGCCGATGCTTAGAACAGATGTCCTTGATATCAAGGACCTTAAAGAGGGTATGATCTTAAAGGGAACTGTTAGGAATGTTATAGATTTCGGCGCATTTGTAGATATCGGTGTGCATCAGGACGGACTTGTCCACATCTCGCAGATTTGCAGCCGCTTTATAAAGCACCCCTCCGAGGTTTTAAAGGTCGGCGATGTTGTCGATGTCAAAATCCTTTCGGTTGACACTAATAAAATGCGAATTTCTCTTACTATGAAAGATATTTAAACATAAAAAAAGCAAGGCTACAAGCCTTGCTTTTTTTAGTGAAAAATGATTTATTTTAGCTGATTTTTAACATATTCAATCTGACTTTCAACCGACGAGACCGATGTTCCGCCCTCGCTGATGCGCTTTTCAACGCAGGTTTCAAGCGAGATGTCATTAAACACATCGTCCTCAAACAGCTCTGAGAACTCTTTATACTCAGAAAGCGAAAGGGTTTCTAAAACCTTGCCCTCAGATATACATTTTGCAACTATCTGCCCCGAAATCTTGTATGCACTGCGGAAAGGCAAGCCTTTTTTAACAAGATAATCCGCAAGGTCGGTAGCGTTTATAAATCCGCCCTGAGCCGCCTTTTTCATATTCTCGGGGATAGCGCGCATGCCCTCAACCATAGGAGTCATAACCGAAAGACACATCTCTACAGTTTCGCAGGCATCAAAAATGCCTTCTTTATCTTCCTGCATATCCTTGTTGTATGCAAGGGGTAGACCTTTCAGGGTAGTGAGCAGCGCCATCAGGTCGCCGTACACCCTGCCGGTCTTTCCGCGGATAAGCTCCGCCATATCGGGGTTCTTTTTCTGCGGCATTATGGATGAGCCTGTTGTAAAAGCATCAGAAAGCTCAATGAACTTAAATTCCCAGCTTGACCAGAGGATTATCTCCTCAGAGAAACGGGAGAGGTGCATCATTAAAATACTGAGAGCAGAGAGAAGCTCTAAACAGAAATCTCGGTCGGAAACACCGTCAAGGCTGTTTCTGCAAATTCCGTCAAACCCAAGGCGCAGCGCCTCAAAATGGCGGTCTGTATCATATGTTGTTCCCGCAAGGGCACAGCAGCCGATAGGGGACTGGTTCATTCTCTTTTTGCAGTCAGAGAGTCTGCCAAGGTCACGCAGCAGCATCATAGCATATGCCATCAGGTGATGCCCAAAGGTGATGGGCTGAGCGCGCTGCAGATGAGTGTACCCCGGCATAATGGAAGCCTTGTGCTCCTCAGCCTTTAAGACAAGGGCAGAAAGCAGCTCTCTGATTTGCTCAGAAATACCGTCACACTTATCGCGCAGATACATTCTCAGGTCAAGCGCAACCTGATCGTTGCGGCTTCTTGCGGTGTGCAGTTTTTTGCCGACATCGCCAAGGCGGCTTGTGAGCTCCTGCTCAACGAACATATGAATATCCTCGCAGGACATATCAAACGAGAGCGCGCCGCTTTCGAGGTCCTTTAAAATTCCCTCAAGTCCCTCAATAAGGGTGTCGGCATCGGCTTTGGAAATGATATTCCGAGCTCCAAGCATAGCGGCGTGCGCCATACTGCCCGTAATATCCTGCTTATACATTTTAAGGTCAAAGTGAATGGAGGAGTTAAAATCGTCAGCGAGCTTAGAGGTTTCGCCGTCGGTCCTTCCTGCCCACATTTTAGCCATTATGTTTTTCTCTCCTGTTAAAAACTATTATTTTCTGCCTTCCAGCATAGCCTGAACCTTTATGGGAAGACCATAGAGATTGATAAAGCCCTCGGCATCCTTCTGATCGTAGTCGCTCTCACCAAAGGTTGCAATCTCCTCGCTGTAAAGCGAATAGTCGCTCCACATACCTGCGTTGATGATGTTGCCCTTGTAGAGCTTTAAGCGGACCTTACCTGTAACCTTCTCCTGAGTTTTGTCAACAAATGCAGAGAGAGCCTCGCGCAGAGGGGTAAACCACTGGCCGTTGTAAACAAGCTCTGCAAAGGTGATGGAAAGCTTCTGCTTCTCGTGCAATGTCATCTTGTCAAGGCAGATGCTCTCAAGCAGAGAGTGAGCCTTGTAAAGAATTGTTCCGCCGGGGGTTTCATAAACGCCGCGGCATTTCATACCAACGAGTCTGTTCTCAACGATATCAATAATTCCGATACCGTTAGCTCCGCCGAGCTCATTGAGCTTTAAGATGATGTTTTTAGCGCTCATCTTCTCGCCATTGAGGGCAACAGGTGCGCCTTTCTCAAACTCGATTTCAACATAGGTCGGCTTGTCGGGAGCCATGATGGGGGAAACGCCCATCTCAAGGAA
>JAXJQH010000107.1:0-1548 GCA_036311245.1 Oscillospiraceae bacterium
ACCCTTAGGAAACGGAACCTCTCAGCCTGCAACCGAGTCGCTCGTTGCAACCCTTCAGGGCAGTGATAGAGACACAGGGCTTGACCTTAAAAAGCTCTCCGATGCGGCATCCTATTTCCGCACTGTTGCAGGAAAACTCACTGAGCAGGGAATACTTGACCCCAAGGTTCTTAAAATTGATGTTAACACCCTTTTATATCAGGTGCCCGGCGGAATGCTCTCTAACCTCATTTCGCAGCTAAAGCAGCAAAATGCCGAGGATAAATACTATGATGTTCTCGCTGAAATCCCCCGAGTCCGCGAGGATTTCGGTTACCCGCCGCTCGTTACCCCCACAAGCCAGATTGTCGGAACACAGGCTGTTCTCAACGTGCTTATGGGCGAGCGCTACAAGATGGTTTCCAAGGAGTCTAAGGGACTTTTAAGGGGAGAATACGGCAGAGTTCCGGGCGTGGTTAATGAGGAAGTTCGTAAAAAAGCTATCGGCGATGCAGAGCTTATAGAGTGCCGCCCTGCCGACCTTTTAGAGCCTGAAATGGAGAAATACCGCAGTGAAGCAGGCGAGCTTGCTAAGTGTGAAGAGGATGTTTTAAGCTACGCGCTCTTCCCTCAGGTTGCCGAAACCTTCTTTAAAAAGAGAAATGAGCCTAAAGAGGAAATAAATGAGGAAGACGATAATACCGTTCGCGAGCTTTATGTCGAGGATTTAGGTCTGTAAAAAGAGCCGCCGAGAGAAATTTCTCTCGGCGGCATTTTTTTAACAATTTGTTTATTGACCGAGCTAAAAAAAGAGCGTATAATAAAAAAGTTAAAGAAAAAAGTAACGAGACAGCCCTCAGAAAGAGGACGGAAAGGAACCCCTATGATAAAGAAACTTGCAGGGTGCATAAGAGAGTATAAGCTCCCCAGCATCCTGACACTGCTTTTTATTGTATGCGAGGTTATAATCGAGGTTTTTATCCCCTTTATAACTGCTGACCTTGTCAATAGCATCAAGGCGGGTGCCGAGATGGCTGCTGTTGTCAGAACGGGTCTGTTTCTGGTGCTGCTGGCTTGCATTTCGCTTTGCTGCGGCGGCGCGGCTGCTTTTACCTGCGCCAAGGCATCGGCAGGCTTTGCCAAAAATTTAAGACACGATATTTTTGAGAGGGTGCAAGGCTTTTCGTTTCAGAATATTGATAGGTTTTCATCGGCGTCGCTTGTCACCCGTATGACCACCGATATTTCCCATGTTCAGATGGTGTATATGATGATTATAAGAACTGCTATCCGCAGTCCTCTTATGCTCATTTTTTCGGTCATTATGGCGTATATTATGGGCGGTGCGCTGTCGGCCACCTTTGTTGTAGTTATTCCCGTTCTCGCATTTGGACTTATTATGGTCGCACGAAATGCAATGCCTGCATTCCGCAGAGTTTTTAAGAAATATGACAGACTTAATGAGTCTATTGAGGAAAATGTCCGCGCAATGCGCGTTGTAAAGGGTTTTTCCCGTGAGGACTATGAAAAAGTAAAGTTTGATAAGGCTTCTATGAATATAAGGGACGA
>JAXJQH010000108.1:0-2541 GCA_036311245.1 Oscillospiraceae bacterium
AGATAGAACACCTTCTTTCCGAGCTTACCAAATGGTCGGATAAGGAAAAAATCAGCCTATCGCTGCCCAGCCTTCGGGTGGACAACTTCTCAAAAGAGGTGCTCGATGGCATCAGCGGTATCCGCAAAAGTGGTCTTACCTTCGCCCCCGAGGCAGGAACTCAGAGACTTCGCGATGTAATCAATAAAAATGTTACTGCCGAGGAGCTCAGTAACACCTGTAAAATTGCCTTTGAAGGCGGATATACTAATATCAAGCTTTACTTTATGATAGGTCTGCCCACCGAAACCGATGAGGATATCGAGGGCATTATCCACACTGCTCAAAGCGTTGTGGACTTGTTTTACAGCCTTGAAAACCGTCCCAAAGGCGGCGTTACCGTAACCGTCAGCGTTGCAACCTTTGTTCCCAAGCCGCATACTCCTTTTCAGTGGGAGGCACAAAACTCTCTCGAAACCGTTATCCGTAAGCATGAGCTTTTAAAATCGGTACACAGAAGCAAAAAAATAACCTTAAATTACCACGCAAGCAATACAAGTATTCTGGAGGGCGCCTTTGCAAGAGGCGATAGAAGACTCTCGCAGGTTATTTACAAGGCATTTAAGAGCGGCAGCTTCTTTGATAGCTGGAGCGAGGGCTTTGATTTTGAAAAATGGCAAAAAGCATTTGAAAAATGCGGTCTTAGCCTTGAATTTTATCAGGGAAGACACCGCTCATTTGACGAGGTGCTGCCTTGGTCGCATATTGACTTTGGCGTTTCACAGAAATTTTTAGAAAAAGAATGTAAAAAGGCATATGAGGAGAAAACCACACCTCATTGCCGCGAGGCTTGCAGCGGTTGCGGCGCAAATAAGCTTGAGGGAGGACAGTGCCGTGCGTAATATCAGAATTTTCTTCAGTAAACGCGACCGAGCTAAATACATCTCTCACCTTGATATGACAAGGCTTTTTCAGCGCGCTGTGCGCAGAACAGGCATAACTATGTGGTACACTGAGGGGTTTCACCCCCATCTTTATATGACCTTTTCGCTGCCGCTCTCACTTGGCATTGAAAGCGATTGTGAAAGCGTTGATATGCGCCTTGTTGATGAGATAACCTTGGAGGGTGTTAAAGAGCGCCTTAATGCGGTTTTGCCGCAGGGCGTAGCCGTTTGCGATGTTTGCGATGTGCAGATGAAGGCAAATGTTATTTCCTCGTCACAGTACACTGTAAAGCTTTTTGGCTTGTCAGACAAAAAAACGCAAATGGAAGCATTTTTGGCTCAGGACGAAATTATAATGACCAAAAAGGGCAAAGCAGGCGAAAAGCTTGTAAACGTAAAGCCTTGGATATATGAGTATTCTGTTAATGAAAACGGAAAAGACTTGGTGCTGTCGCTCAGATTAGCCTCGGGAAACACAAACACTCTAAATCCGCAGATGCTACTGAATGTCTTTGCGCAGCAGTATAACGCAGCCGTTGACGGCGCTTTTATACTTCGAACTGCAATTTTTGCAGAAAACGGTGAAATATTCCGTTAAAAGTGCGTTTTTGTGTTGATTTCTTTGAAAAAATATAGTAAAATATTTTATTAGATTAACAAGATATTTTGCGGAGGTTTATATAATGAAAAAAGCTATCTCGCTTGCTCTCTGCGCGCTTTCGATTATGGGAGTTTTAATGCTTTCGTCTTGCGGCAGTAGTGATTCAGGCAAGCTTTCAACTGTAAAAATTTATGATGCTGAGATTGCCTGCCATGTTGATATGGACAAGGTTCTCGATGCATTTTCCGACCTTGAATATGAATATTCTGAGAGCATCAGCTGCGCTTATAACGGAATGGACAAGATATATGATTTTTCGGATGACGGATTTATTATCTACACCTATCCCGTTGAAAACAAGGATTTTGTTCTTGAGGTCGCAATATCTTCAGAAAAGATCACCCAGAGAGATGGGAAGGTCTATGTTGGTATGTCCAAGGATGATGTTATATCCCTTTTCGGCTCTGATTATATAGAAGAAGGGGATACTATCACCTATACTGTAAAGGACGAGCAGACTATGTATTTCCTGCTTTCTGATGGTGTTGTCACAGAATATGCTATAAGTGTTGCGGAATAATATTCCGCACATTTTTTTGTTAGTGCTTCTTTTGGAGGAATTATGAAAAATATTGTGTTAATTTGCCTTGTGGCAGCCTTGATGCTTGCCTGCGCTTCTTGTGGTAATGAGGAAATAGTGAGCAGTAGCGTGCAGAATAAACCTGCATCCTCGCAAATTACAGAAACAAGCTCTCTTAAATCTGAGAGTGAGTCTGCATCATCAGAAAGCTTAAAGGATGAGGTTTCCCAAAAAGCCAAAGAGGCGCTCGCTCAGGTTGTCACAAACAATATGACCGAGATTGAAAAAGCTAAAATTTCTTATGACTGGCTGTTTTTCCATTTTAAATACCGCGCAATGACAGTTGATCTTTCAAACGGTTATACTGATGAGCTCACACTCGAGCTTGCTGATTACTATTTCAGATATCACAGAGGCTCCTGCGAGCATTATGCCGC
>JAXJQH010000109.1:0-10904 GCA_036311245.1 Oscillospiraceae bacterium
GACGATCAGGAAACTTGGTTCTCTAAGATGACAGAGCTTGCAGAGTCTTTGGGCTATGCTCCCAAAACCAAGCTCTACAAGAAAAACCCCGAGCTTTATAAGGGACACATAGGCGATGTAAGCATGGTGCTCAGAGTAGCCGTAACGGGCAGAAGAAATTCTCCCGACCTTTATGAGATTATGAAGATTTTGGGTAAAACTAAGGTTATAGAGCGCCTTGAAAATGCCAAAAAGTTTTAAGAAAAGGATTGTTAATTTTGGAAATTGCATCTAATTTTATACACGAGATTATTGATAGTGACATAGCCGAGGGTAAGGTAAAGGAAATACACACCCGTTTCCCCCCCGAGCCTAACGGATATCTGCACATCGGCAGCGCCAAGGCTATATATATAAACTATGCCACTGCTAAAAAGTATGGCGGTAAGTTTAACTTGCGCTATGACGATACCAACCCCGCCCGTGAGGACGATGAGTATGTAAGAGCCATTGAAGAGGATTTAAAGTGGCTTGGCGCAATTCCCGATGGCGGCATTTTCTATGGTTCTGATTACTTTGATAAGTGCTATGAATATGCTGTAAAGCTTATTCGTGACGGCAAGGCATATGTCTGTGACCTTAATGCAGAAGAAATGCGTCAGTACCGTGGAACCTTAACCGAGGCAGGCAAGGAAAGCCCCTATAGAAACAGAAGTGTAGAGGAAAACTTAGAGCTGTTTGAAAAGATGAAAAACGGCGAGTTTGAGGATGGCGCCTGCACCCTTAGAGCCAAAATAGATATGGCATCGCCCAATATGAATATGCGCGACCCTGCTATCTATAGAATAAGCCGCCAGCCGCACCACCGTCAGGGTAATAAATGGTGCATCTACCCGCTCTATGACTTTGCACACCCCATTCAGGATGCGCTCGAGGGCATAACCCACTCTCTTTGCTCTCTTGAATTTGAAAATCACCGCCCGCTTTATGATTGGGTTGTTGATAATATTGGCTTTGAGAAAAAGCCGCATCAGTATGAGTTTGCCCGCCTTAATGTTACAGGCGTTGTAATGAGCAAGCGCTATCTGCGTGAGCTTGTTGAAACCAAAAGGGTAGACGGCTGGGATGACCCCCGTATGCCCACCCTCTGCGGTCTTCGCCGCCGCGGTTACACCGCAAGCTCTATCTTAGATTTTGTCGGTAGAGCAGGTGTTTCCAAGGCATACAGTGTTGTTGACTATGCTCTCTTAGAGCACTGCCTGAGAGAAGAGCTTAACACCACCGCCCTTCGCAGAATTGCAGTCTGCGACCCCATTAAGGTCACCATTTCCAACTTCCCTGAGGGCAAAACCGAGTATTTTGACCTGCCCAATAATCCCAATGATGAAAATGCAGGCACAAGAAAGGTTGCCTTTACAAGAAACCTCTATATTGAGCGCTCTGATTTTGCCGAGGTTCCCCCACCGAAATTCTTTCGCTTAAAGCCCGATGGAGAGGTTCGCCTTATGGGCGCATATATCATTCGCTGTGAGGAAATCAAAAAGGATGAAAACGGCGAAATTGTTGAGATTATCTGTAGCTGTGACCTTGAAACAGGTAACGGCAACCCCGTAGACGGCAGAAAGATTAAAGGTACAATCCACTGGGTATCGGCAGACGACTGCATTGATGCAAGCCTTTGTCTCTATGACCGCCTCTTTACAGTGGACAACCTTATTGATATCCCTGAGGGAAGCTATTATCTCGATTACCTTAACCCCGAGTCGCTTAAGGTTTATGAAAATGCAAAACTTGAGCGCGCACTCGAAAATGCAGAGGCGGGCGAGAGGTTTCAGTTTGTCCGTATGGGTTATTTCTGCAAGGATTCTAAAAATGAAAACTGCTTTGACAGAGCCGTAACCTTAAAGGACAGCTTTAAACCGCAGCAAAAGTAAATTTATATAAAAAAGCCGCCGCTTGTATTAAATCGGCGGCTTTAAACCTATGGAGGCGCAAATGATTAACACAAGCCTTTGTTATCTTGAAAAAGACGGCAAGTACCTTATGCTTCACCGTATAAAGAAGAAAAATGATGTCAACCGCGACAAGTGGATAGGTATCGGCGGAAAATTTGAGGAGGGCGAAAGCCCCGAAGAGTGTGCTCGCCGCGAAATATTTGAGGAAACAGGACTTACCGCTCATGCCCTCGACTATAGAGGCATAGTAACCTTTGATTGCCCGCCCCATCCCACCGATTATATGCACCTGTTTACCTGCACCGATTTTTCGGGAGAGCTAAAAGAATGTGATGAGGGTAATCTTGAATGGCTTGATAGAACCGCCCTTAAAAAGCTTTCCCTCTGGGAAGGGGACTACATATTTTTAGACCTACTTGAAAAGAATACCCCATTCTTCTCGCTAAAGCTCTGCTACCGCAATGACACCCTCCTATCCGCCATTCTTAATGGGGAGAAAATAGTTTAACGTCTTTTTAATGTCTTGTGCTTGTAATGGTGATTTCTTGACAAACATCAGCCAATAACATATACTTTAAGAAGTAGAGGTATGTGTTGATTTGGTAAAAACTAAGAAAGAAAGTGATACTATGCGATTTAGTATTTTAGTTCCTGTTTATAATGTGGCAGAATATTTACCCGCTTGTATTGAATCGGTATTGAAGCAGACCTATCAGAATTATGAACTTATTTTGGTTGATGATGGCTCGACCGACCACAGCGGCGAAATCTGTGATGAGTATGCTGCAAAATATGAGCAGATACGAGTTTTTCACAATCAAAATAGTGGACCACTTCACACCAGAGTTTTTGCCGTAGATAATGCGAAAGGAGATTGGATAGTATTCTTAGACTCGGATGACGAAATAAAGCCTCATACACTTGAAACCATTTATAATACCGTGAGTGAATATAATTGCGACTGTGTTATTTATGGATACGAAAGAAATAAAGACGGCGAAGTAGTTTATAGATTTAGTCCTAATCAGCAAAAGCTTATTTTAGAAGACAAAAGGCTATTGTATCAAAGGATTTTAAAAAGAAATAATTATAACTCGATGTGCTGTAAAGCGGTAAAAAGAGAGTGCATTGGAAAATGGGATTTCTCGGATTATTACCATATACACCTCGCTGAGGATTTGCTTCAAAGTTTGGAAGTTATGGACTCGGCAAAACGTGTGGTTTTCATTCCTGATATTCTGTATAGTTACCGTGTACGGCAAGCTAGTATTACAAGCCAAAAAGACATTTCTAAGAATTTAATTGATTTTGCCGTATATGAAAGGATTCTTTCAGAACTAAAGGAAAAAGAACTTTTTAGTCAAGAGGATTACATAGAATATCGTGGCGCTTCTATCAGAATATTGCTTGATAAGATTTGGAAAATTGCAATCAGCAGGGCAGATACGGAGAGGAAAAAAGAGTTTTTTAAGGAAATAGAGCAAAGTAGGTATTATCAAGAATTTTTGGCTAACGGAGAATACCGAAAACAGGATGTTGGGAAAAAACATTTTGTGTTTAAGCTGTTCGTTTTAAGAAAATACAACCTTATAATTACTTTAACAAATATTATTCATCATGTAAAGAAAATCTTTTAAGAATAACAGCCTCAGCGAAGTGACGAAAAAAATTCGCTGAGGCATGTGTTTTAATTTGAATACGGATGTTTAAAAGCACAAAAAAGTTTTAGGGGAGGAAAATGGGATGAACATATTAGTAAGTGCCTGCCTTTTAGGAAATGCCTGCCGCTTTGATGCAAAGAGCCGCCCCTGCAGCGAGGTTATAGCGCTTTCAAAAAAGCACCGACTTATCCCCGTCTGCCCCGAAATGGCAGGCGGACTTTCTGTCCCTCGCTGCCCTTGCGAGATAGTGGGAGATAGAGTAATCTCAAAAGAGGGTAGGGACTGCACCGAGCAGTATAAAAAGGGCGCAGAAATTGCCCTTAGCCTTGCGCGCAAATATGGCTGCAGATATGCCGTTTTAAAGCTAAAAAGCCCCTCTTGCGGTACAAGGGGAGTGTATGACGGAAGCTTTAGTCGCATCTTAAGCCAAAACAAAAAGGGAATTTCCGCCGAACTGCTCTCTAAAAACGGCATTACCGTTTTGGGTGAGGATGAAACCGAGCTTATATGTGAGGAGTGAAAAGATGCAGTACCGCCTTGTGCGCTCAAAGCGCAAAAGCCTTGCAATAGAGGTAACAAAAAACCTTGAAATAATTGTTCGCGCCCCGCTTTTTCTCTCGAAAGGCAAAATAGAAAGGTTTGTAGAAGAGCAGGAGCAGTGGACAGAAAAAGCCATAGAAAAAATAAAGGAAAAACAGAAAAATTGCCCGCCCGAGCCGAGTGAGCAGCAAATTAAAAGCCTTAAAGAGAGGGCGCGGGAGCTGCTGCCTGAGAGAGTTAAGTTTTATGGCGAGCTTATGGGACTTGCGCCGTCCAGAGTTAAAATAACCTCGGCAAAAACCCGATTTGGAAGCTGCAGCGGCAAAAACAACCTCTGCTTTTCCTATAGACTTATGCAGTACCCTGAGGCTGCCATTGACTATGTGGTGGTGCACGAGCTTGCCCATATAAAACACAAAAATCACGGCAAGCAGTTTTACGCTCTTGTCGGGGAATATATGCCAGACTATAAAGAGCGGGAAAAGCTGCTTAAAAAGTAATACCTCGTGCTTGAAATGGTAATAATTTTGTTGTATAATATAATTTAAGCTTTTAAAAAGGAGGAATGGGTATGGTTTATCTTGATAACAGCGCCACAACTGCTGTCAGTAGCAGCGCTGCTCAAAAGGCTCTCTCTATTATGCAAGAGCAGTTTGGAAACCCATCCTCACTGCATAAATTAGGCTTTGAGGCTGAGAAGATGATAAAGAATGCCCGCCGAATGATTGCTTCGGCACTTTCCTGCCGCGAGGGAGAAATATATTTTACCAGCGGCGGCACAGAGGCAAACAACACCGCCATTATCGGCACAGCCAATGCTAAAAAGAGGCAGGGTAATAAGATAGTAATTTCTGCCATTGAACACTCTTCGGTTATCGCTGCTGCAGAGCATCTGTCCAAAAACGGATTTGAGGTAGTTAAGGTTTATCCCGATAAAAACGGAGTAATAACACCCGATAAAATTGCTGCCGCAGTTGATGATAAAACCATTCTTGTTTCACTTATGCATGTAAACAACGAGGTTGGCTCTGTTATGGATGTGGCAACAGCCGCCGCCGGGGCAAGGCGCAAAAATAGTAGGGTCACCGTTCACTGTGATGCCGTTCAGGCTTTTGGTAAAATCCCCGTTCACACAGGTAGATTGGGGGTAGATTTGCTCACCGTTTCTGCCCATAAAATTCACGGTCCTAAGGGCTGCGGAGCGCTTTTTGTAAAAAAAGGCACAAGGATTGACCCTATAATTTTCGGCGGTCAGCAGCAAAACGGTTTCAGACCCGGAACTGAAAACACCGCAGGCATAGCCGCCTTCGGAGAGGCCTGCGAGGAAACCCTCTCTGATATGGCAAAAAACTTTCAATATATAAAGAGCCTGCGCAATAGACTTGTTGAGGGACTTGCTAAGATAGATGGAATACAGATAAATTCCTCTGAATCGGCACTTCCCTTTATAGTAAACTTTTCAACCATGTGCGTAAAATCAGAAACAATGATGCACTTTTTGGAGGGGCGCGAAATATATGTTTCGGGCGGCTCAGCCTGCGCAAAGGGAAATCGCAGTCACGTTCTTGTAGCGCTGGGGTTACCCGACCGAGCAGTGGACACCGCCATAAGAGTAAGCTTTTGCGCTCAGAATACTGCGCAGGATTTAGATGACCTGCTTTCTGCCCTTAAAGAGGGAATGGAAACACTTCAGAAATTAAAATGACCCCTTGGAGGATACATCTTAAATGAAGGAAATTATACTGATAAAAAACGGCGAAATTGCCTTGAAAGGACTTAACCGCAATACCTTTGAGGATGCTATGATAAGAAGCATTAAGCGCCGAATGTCGCATCTTGGCAGAATTGAAGCAAAAAAGTCGCAGTCTACCGTTACCATAACTCCGTTAGAGGAGTTTTTCGATATGGATGCGGCGGTCGACATAGTGAGCCGAGTATTCGGTGTCAGTGCATTTTGCAGAGCCTGCGAAATTGAAAAGGATATGGACACCATCTGCAAAACCGCAGCTGAGTATCTGGGAGCTGAGCTCTCTTTAGCTAAAACCTTTAAGGTTGTCGCAAAGCGCTCGGATAAAAAATTCCCCCTGACCTCGCCCGAGATTTGCCGCGAGGTGGGAGGCTACCTGCTTTCGAAATTTCATAAGCTCAAGGTCGATGTTATTGACCCTGAGGTTACCGTTGTAATAGAAATCCGCGATAGAAAAGCATATATCCATTCATCTCAGATGGACGGAGCGGGCGGCATCCCCACAGGCACAGGCGGCAGAGCTATGCTGCTCATTTCGGGCGGTATCGACAGCCCCGTTGCAGGCTATATGATGGGAAAACGCGGTCTTGAGCTTTCGGCGGTGCATTTTGCATCTCCGCCTTATACAAGCGATAGAGCGCTCGAAAAGGTAAAGGACCTTCTGCGTCAGGTCGCAAGATATACGGGCAGAATAAAGCTCTATACAGTCGGCTTTACCGAAATTCAGGAGCAGATAAGAGATAATATTAAAGAGGAATATTCAACCCTCGTTATGCGCCGCTTTATGATGCGCATTGCAAATAAGCTCGCTGAAAAGGACTGTGCTCTTGCGCTTATAACGGGCGAAAGCTTAGGTCAGGTCGCAAGCCAGACTCTGCCTGCTATCTGCTGCACAGATGCTGTTTCGGATATTCCCGTTTTCCGCCCACTTATCGGTATGGATAAAGAGGAAATAGTTGCGATATCCCGTAAGATAGAAACCTTTGATATATCGGTTCAGCCCTTTGAGGATTGCTGTACCGTTTTCACCCCTAAGCACCCAAAAACCAAGCCAAGCCTTTCTGACCTTGTTAGTGTAGAGGGCGATATGCAGGTGGATGAGCTTGTTGAGGATGCCGTTTTGAAAACAGAAATAGAGTTTATTAGCGCAGCTTCATAAAACACTTAAGTCAAAAGGAGGAAGTTTATGAATGCGGAAATAATTTCGGTCGGCTCTGAGCTACTTTCCGGAAAACAGAGCAACACCAACGCGGTTTACCTCTCTGAGCAGCTTATGCACATCGGAGTAGAGGTAACGCTGCAGAGCACCGTAGGTGACAGAGAAAACGACATAAAAAAGGTGGTTTCTGATGCCCTTGGCCGCAGTAATATAGTTATTATAACTGGCGGTCTCGGTCCCACTCAGGATGACATAACCAAAGAGGCAGTTTGCAACCTTCTTGGAATAAAGCTTAAGGTTGACGAGGTAAGCCTTGAGAAAATTGAAAAATTTTTCGCCCGCAAGGGTGAAAAAATGGCGGATAATAATATCCGTCAGGCACAAATTCCCGAGGGAAGCGTCGCTCTGAAAAATGAGGTAGGGCTTGCTCCGGGCTGTATTCTCAAAAGCGGTAATCAGTGCATTATTATGATGCCGGGCGTGCCCTATGAAATGCAGCCGATGTTTGAAAACTCGGTAAAGCCTTTTCTTAAGACTATGACGGGTTATAGCACGGTTTCCAAAACAGTAAATGTTTTCGGAATGAGCGAATCGCTTATTGCAGAAGCACTCGATGACCTTATTGAGAAAAAATCCCCCATCGTTGCAACATATGCAGGCGGCGGAAAAACTGATATTTTTGTTTCCTCAAAAGCCGAGGATGTAAAGCTTGCTATTCGCGATGTGGATAGCACAGTTGAGGAAATACAGAGAAGACTCGGTGATGTTGTTTACGGCGTCGATGAGCCTTCGCTGCAGCACACTGTGGTAAGCCAGCTTGTTTCCGAAAAGATAACCGTTGCAACGGCAGAATCCTGCACAGGCGGTCTGCTTTCAAAAAAGCTTACAGACATTGCGGGCAGCTCGCTCTGCTTTGAGTTTGGAGCAGTCAGCTATTCCGAAAGCGCTAAAAACGGCGTTTTGGGCGTACATAAGGAAACTCTGCAGCAGTTCGGCGCAGTCAGTGCAGAAACTGCCTGTCAGATGGCGGTCGGAGCTATGAGCCGCGCGGGAACTGATATGGGCGTTTCCATAACAGGCTATGCGGGTCCCGCAGCCGCGTTGGGCGAGCCTGTCGGTCTTGTCTTTATCGCTGTCTGCAATAGAGAAACTGTTTGGGTAAAGCGCTTTGAGCTTTCAAACGGCGGAAAAGACAGCCGCGACCGTATTCGTGAACTTGCCAGCCTGCATGCGCTGGATATGATTCGCAGGGTTATAAATGGATTTGCTATTTTTAATTCTCAGCGCCTTCCTGTTTCTGAGGTTGCCAACAGCATCGAGAGCCGCAAGGCTGCTGCAGGCGCTGTCTTGTTCAGAAACCAGCAAAATGCCAAAACCGAATCAGATGAGGCTTCACAACAAGAAAATGATACCGTAAGCTTTGAAAAGGGATTGCGAGGCAAGCTTATGAAGTTTTTATGGATGCTTGTCCCCAACAAGCTTGACGATACCGGCGAAAAGGTTCGCAAATCGGTGTTTCTGACCGCCTTGGTCGCGCTTATCGTTTCGGTATGCTATATTTTAGGATTTTTCCTTAGCATTGAGCAAAACAAAAAGCTTTATAACAACCTTGCAGAGCTTAAAACCCAAAAACCTACAACTTCAATAAACTATCCCGAAGGATATCTTGAGGAATTTGGACTTTTGTATCAGGAAAATCCTGATATTGCAGGCTGGATAGAGATTGGCGACACCGTTCTCAGCTACCCCGTTGTTCAGGGTGTTGACAATGACTATTATCTTACCCATAACTTCTACGGCAAGAAGGAGCGCCACGGAGTTCCTTTTGTGGACTATCGAAACAACCTAAAAGAGCTCGATACAAACACTATTCTGCACGGACATAATATGAAGAGTGATAACCAGATGTTCTCCGAGCTTGAAAATTACTATAAGGGCAATAAACCCCTCGGCTATTACCGTAAGCATCCGCTTATCACCTTTGACACTGTTTACGAGCAAAGTAAGTGGAAAATATTTGCTGTATTTACTTGTAATGTCAACACAGGAAACGGCGAGGTATTTCCTTATTATGACTTTATAAATCCTGCAGACGCCAAGGAATTTAGTAAGTTTGTTGATGATGTCAGAACAATGTCTAAATTCAATATTCCCGTTGATGTTGAGTATGGCGACAGACTGCTTACTCTCTCCACTTGCTATTATGACTATGACGGACAGCGTCTTGTGATTGTGGCAAGGCAGGTAAGAGATGGCGAGAGCAGCAAGGTTGATGTAAATAAAGCGGCGTACAATAAGGGAGAAAATAAGTATGTCCCTGTTGAGAGTGAGGAAACCTCAAGCTATAATTACAACAATATTATAAACAATAACAGCAATTACCGCCCGCAGAGCGGCAGTAGCAGCAATAGCAACAGCAATAGTAGCAGCTCTAAGCCCACAAGCTCGTATGATGAGGATTATTGGACAACTCCTGATAGCAGCATACCCGAGGCTGAGCAGAAAGAACCGAGCGAAGAGGAGGATACCACCACAAGCGTACCCGTAGTGGAAGAAACTCCCGAGGAACCCCCGAGCGGTGATGGTAACCAAGGCGGTGCTGACGGTGGTGCCCAAGGCGGTACTGACGGCGGCAACCAAGGCGGTACTGACGGCGGCGCACCTGCCCAAGATAATTTAAACACCTCTCCCGCTGCCTGATAAGAAAAGGCTTTTTTAGGTGTTTGATTAAGAGGGGTATACTGTCGAGAATGGTAAACTTACATTAAATTTAGAATTAGGTAATACCCGTCTTTTTACATATGAATTAAAGTAGTGAAATCGAATTACAAATAAAAATGAATTAGAAATTCTCATTGACAATAAAGCGGTTTTTATGTATAATATAAGTACGGTACAGGACTGACGGAGAACGCGGGATACCGCGGGGGACTGTATTTGTTTTAAGCCGACCGTCTGGGCAATTCAGTTCTCAAAAGGAGCTGCATTGCCCTTTTGTTTTTTAGGAGGTTTTATTATGGAGCACAAAAACTGGAATGGTTTTAAAAAAGGTGTATGGCAGGATGAAATCAATGTTCGTGACTTTATCCAGCAAAATTACACTGAATATAAAGGGGATAGTGACTTTTTAGCCCCTGCAACAGCCCGAACAGAGGCACTTATGAAAAAAGTACAGAGCCTTTTTGCGATTGAAAGGCAGTTTGGCGGTGTTCTTGATATTGACACCGCCACCGTTTCCTCGCTTACGAGCTTTTCCGCGGGATATATTGATAAAGAAAACGAAATCATTGTAGGACTTCAGACAAACCGCCCCTTAAAGCGCTCTGTAAACCCCTTTGGCGGTATGAGAATGGTGCGTCAGGCTTGTGAGGCTTATGGCTATAAGCTCAGCCGCAAGGTTGAGGAGGAATTCCGTTTCCGCACTACTCATAATGACGGTGTTTTCCGTGCCTACACCGATGAAATGCGTCAGGCTCGCAAGTGTCACGTTATTACAGGTCTGCCCGATGCTTATGGAAGAGGCAGAATTATCGGTGACTACCGCAGAGTTGCTCTTTACGGCGTGGACAAGCTTATTGAAGAAAAAAAGAAGGATAAAAGCCGCCTTGCAGGCGAGACCTTTAATACTGAAAATATTCGTCTTGATGAGGAACTTTTCCAGCAGATTGCATTCTTAGGCTACCTCAAAGAAATGGCGGCAATATATGGCTTTGATATAAGCGAGCCTGCCAAGGATGCCCGAGAGGCTATTCAGTGGACTTATTTTGCATACCTTGCAGCCATTAAAGAACAAAACGGCGCCGCTATGTCGCTTGGCAGAGTTTCCACTTTCTTTGATATCTATATAACCCGCGATATTGAAA
>JAXJQH010000110.1:0-2882 GCA_036311245.1 Oscillospiraceae bacterium
GAAGAGCAAGAGCAGGCGCTGCCAACATCGTTCCCAACTCCACCGGCGCTGCCAAGGCTATCGGTCTTGTAATTCCCGAGCTCGACGGCCAGCTCATCGGTTCCGCACAGCGCGTACCCGTTCCCACCGGTTCCACCACTATCCTTACCGCTGTTGTTAAGGGCGCTAACGTAACTAAAGAGGGAATTAACGCTGCTATGAAGGCTGCTGCTTCCGAGTCCTTTGGTTACAATGAGGATCCCATCGTTTCTTCCGATGTTATCGGTATGAAATATGGCTCCCTCTTTGATGCAACTCAGACAATGGTTGCACAGATCGCTGAGGATCTCTTCGAGGTTCAGGTTGTTTCTTGGTATGATAACGAGAACTCCTACACCAGCCAGATGGTCAGAACCATTAAATACTTCGCAGAGCTCAACTAATTTCTGCAAACTAAAAACAAAAGGACTTGGGTATTTTCCCAAGTCCTTTTTAATTTGCAATTTTTTCAGTTTACATAGGTTGGCATAATAACATATTTTACAATTTTTATATGGAATAAAAGTCTTTCATTTCATCAATATGTCTTTTTGAAATAATGTCCTGATGTGCTGTAGTTATAATTTCTAAGGCGCACGTTTTGCGATTGTAAATTTCCATTTCTATCACAGAGAACATTTTAACACAAATCATATTATCACGCAACAAGAGGGGGTGATTTATATTACCAGCCTGCTTTTTGTGCTTTTTTGTGCCGCCCCCGAATAGAATTAAATACACAACTTTTATTTGGAGGCAAAATAATGAAAAAAAGCATAGTTATAAGACCGCTACCGTTTATTTTTAATCTTGTGCTCGCGCTCGGCGGCGGCGCGCTCATAGGCCTTATCTCCCGCCCGACACCCGCTTACGACGCACTTACAAAGCCGCCGCTATCCCCGCCGCCCTTTCTTTTCGGCATTGTGTGGAGTATTCTCTATATTCTTATGGCGGTGTCGATTACCTTAGTGGTTTCAAAATCAAACAACACCGAAACCGCATCAAAGCTTTACTATGCGCAGCTCCTTGTTAACTTTATCTGGCCGATTTTGTTTTTCAATCTCGGTCTCTTGACATTTTCGTTTATTTGGATTCTTCTTTTAATTGCTCTTGTGGTAGCAATGATAGTAAGCTTCTGGCGCATAAGCCCCCTTGCGGCAGTCCTGCAAATCCCTTATCTTATCTGGCTTTTGTTTGCGGCATATTTAAATCTCGGCTTTGCAATTTTAAATTAGCTTTTAATGGCTGTATATTAGGGAAAATCCTTGACAATGCTCCGCGGCAGAGGTAAAATATATTCTGTATTATTATGTGAAATTTTAAGGCAGTAAACAGAAACGGAGCATTGTCATGATAGATAATAAAAAACTTGCAGACCTCTTGTATCCCGAGTGTACTTTAACTATTGAAGAGATAGAGAAAAAGTACCCTAAGAGAAATCTGCCCGAGGGCGCAGTTGTTTCCCGCCTTGCCCCCAGCCCCACAGGCTTTGTCCATCTCGGAAACCTTTTTCCTGCGATGACAAGCGAGCGCCTTGCACACCAGAGCGGCGGCACATTTATTTTAAGAATTGAGGATACCGACCAAAAGCGCGAGGTTGAGGGCGCAGTCGGAATTCTTTTAAGCTCACTTAAGAGATACAACATTATTTTCGATGAGGGCGCAAATGTAGAGGGCGAAAGCGGCAATTACGGTCCCTACTATCAGCGTCAGCGCGCCGATATCTACAAGGCATATGCAAAGCGCCTTATTTCAGAGGGTAAGGCTTATCCTTGTTTTTGCAGCGAAGAGCGCCTTGAAGAAATGCGCAAAGAGCAGGAATCAAAAAAGCAAAATTTTGGTTACTGGGGGCAGTACGCCTCTTGCCGCAACCTTTCCTATGAGCAAATCGAGGAAAAAATAAAGAACGGCGAGAAATTCGTTCTTCGCTTTAAAAGCGATGGAAATCCCGATAAAAATGACCATATTGATGACCTTATTAAAGGCAGACTTGAATTCCCCGAAAATAACATTGACCACGTTATGCTTAAATCAGACGGTATTCCCACCTACCACTTTGCTCACGCAGTAGACGAGCAAACAATGGGCGTTACCCACGTAGTGCGCGGCGAGGAATGGCTTGCAACCCTGCCCTTTCACGTTCAGCTCTTTAAGGCTCTCGGTTTTCCGCAGCCTAAATATATGCACATCGCCCAGCTTATGAAGCTCGATAACGGCACCAAGCGCAAGCTTTCCAAAAGAAAGGACCCCGAGGCATCCCTTGCCTATTACTATGAGCAGGGCTTTGCCGCCAAGAGTGTTACCGAGTATATAATGACCCTCTTAAACTCCAATTTCGAGGAATGGCGCATTGCGAATCCCACCGCCGACCTTGACGAGTTTAAGTTCTCGGCAGAGAAAATGAGCGTTTCGGGCTGCCTTTTTGATATGGACAAGCTCTTAGATGTCAGCCGCAACACCATCAGCACTATGACTGCCGAGGAGGTTTACACTCAGGTAACCGAGTGGGCAAAGGAAAATGACAGCGCTCTTTATGAGAAGTTTGCTGAAAAACCCGATTATGCCAAGAGCATTCTCGCTATCGGCAGAGGCGGAGAGAAACCGAGAAAAGATATCGCAAAGTGGAACGAAGTTCACGATTATGTTTCCTTCTTCTATGATGATTTCTTCTCTCAGGGCGCAGAGTTCCCCGAAACTGTAAGCGCCGAGGATAAAAACGAAATTCTCACTCGTTTTGCAGAAAGCTACAACGAAGCCGACGATCAGGAAACTTGGTTCTCTAAGATGACAGAGCTTGCAGAGTCTTTGGGCTATGCTCCCAAAACCAAGCTCTACAAGAAAAACCCCGAGCTTTATAAGGGACA
>JAXJQH010000111.1:0-10208 GCA_036311245.1 Oscillospiraceae bacterium
CATTCATCGAAAGCCATTGCAATAGTCGAGCCCAAATTTGACTGAATTCGCATACTCTCCTCGGGACCCATAAAAATAGGATGTCCGTCAAGGTGAGAGCGGAAGTAAACCCCCTCCTCCTCTATGCGGCGCAGCTTTGAAAGGGAAAAAACCTGAAATCCTCCGCTGTCAGTAAGGATTGGTCCGTCAAAGCCGGTAAATTTATGAAGTCCGCCAAGCTTTTTTACAAGCCCGTCGCCTGGGCGAAGGTGCAGGTGGTAGGTGTTGCAAAGCTGCACCTGACAGTCTATGTCTTTAAGGTCATATGCCGAAAGGGCGCCTTTTATGGCACCCGCTGTTGCAACATTCATAAATGCGGGGGTCTGAACGGTTCCGTGAACCGTTTTAAACTCGCCTCTGCGTGCTCTACCATTTTTACTTTTAAGCTTATACATAATTTCTCCTATGTTTAAACAAGGGTTTGAGTGTTTATCTCATCATAAAACTCAAGCTCGGTTACCTTATATTCAGCCGCAGTCTTTTCAACCATTTCTCCAAAAACCTTTTCGGCATAGTACTCTTCAACCGAAAATACATTAAAGCCATCTATGGAAACTCCCAATTTTTTAAGATGATCGCTATCATTTTCAAGACGGCAGAGAATGATATAGCTATTGTTTGCATATATTGGCTCAGAATATTCGCCTATTTCAAGCGATTTTACATCAAAGCCGAGAGTTTCTGACATACTTTCGGCATGATAATACCTCAAAAGGCTGCTCTCATACTCCTCATCGCTCCTATATTCCTTCATAACCTCGAGGAAATCTTTGCCCGATTTCAGCTTATTGTATGCCACGTCAATTTTTTTCTTTGCGGCAGCTTTATTTGCTTCTATCTGAGCGTCGCTTAAGGGATTTCCATCTTCATCGAGTGTTTCTACAACAAAATATATATCCGCAAGGCGATAAAAATCCTCGCTTGCGCCCTCTACAGCTTCATCGGTGGTAAATAACAGCTTATTTTTTTCCTTATCGGTTCCTGCAAGGGTGGCTGCCATTGTTTCATAAAGCTTGCCGTCGGTCAAAAGGTCCTCATAAAGCTCCTGAGTTAAAAAGCTTGCCGAAAGCTGTTTTTTATACTCTGAGGCGCTGCCCGCAGCCTTAAAATCATTTTTTAAGTTTTCTTCAATTTCCAAAAGCTGCTCCTGCGACAGTGTTATCTTATACCTGTCTGCAATATCTCTGACTGCATAAATAAACTTTATCTGCCTGAGCGTCTGCTCCTTTAGAGAATCTATGTTTTCTTTTTTTGTCCAGTCTATATCCGGGGAACTTTCCTCAACCGACGCTTTTATGGATAAAAACCAATAACGGTACATATCAAAGGGAATTTCTTTTTCATCAAGCTTTACAATGCTTTTTACATTTACATCGCCGCTTTGTAGCTTCAGCACTCCACCGCCCTGCTTACTTTTTGAGCAGCCTGCCAAAAGCAGCATAAAGCCAAGCGTTATGCAAAGACCCTTTAAGAATTTCTGTTTCAATTTAATACTCCCTTTCAAAAAAGGCTATCATATTTCGCCGAGGCTGAGCGCCTTTAAATAAGCGTTTATAAACCCATCGAGGTCGCCGTCCATAACCGCATCAATATTGCCCATTTCAAAGCCTGTGCGGTGGTCCTTTGCGAGGGTGTAGGGCATAAATACATATGACCTTATCTGCGAGCCCCATGCAATTTCCTTTTGAACGCCCTTTATATCCTCAATCTTTTCAAGGTGTTCTCTTTCTTTTATCTCCATCAGCTTGGAACGCAACATTTTCATTGCAACATCTCTGTTCTGATGCTGGCTTCGCTCGTTCTGGCAGGCAACAATGATACCCGTTGGGATATGGGTGATACGGACTGCCGATTCGGTTTTATTAACGTGCTGTCCGCCCGCTCCGCTGGCTCTGTAGGTATCCACCTTTAAGTCATCATCGGAAATTTCAATTTCAACATCATCGGTGATTTCAGGCATAACCTCAAGAGAGGCAAACGATGTGTGTCTTCTTCCCGAGGAATCGAATGGGGTAACACGCACAAGGCGGTGAACTCCCGACTCGGACTTTAGAAATCCATAAGCATTAGTTCCCTCAATCAGGATAGAGGCGCTTTTAATGCCCGCCTCGTCGCCATCCAGCATATCAAGGGTTTTCACCTTAAAGCTGTGGCGCTCCGCCCAGCGGACAAACATTCTGTAAAGCATAAGTGCCCAGTCCTGAGCCTCTGTGCCGCCTGCGCCAGCGTGAAGGGTTAAGATTGCGTTATTGGCATCATATTCGCCCGACAGAAGTGTCTCAAGCTTTAGAGATTCATAAGCTGCCACAAGCGCCTCAAAGCCCTGCTTTGCATCAGGGTAAAGCGAGGCATCATCATCCTCTATAGCGATTTCCAAAATAGTTTGCGCATCGTCAAACTTTTCGTTTAAATCATTATATCTGCCAATTTTGCCCTTTATATCGCTGATTTGTTTTAAAACGACCTTGGAATTCTCGGTGTCGTTCCAAAAGCCGTTGTCGGCGGTTTTTTCCTCAAGCTCTTTAAGCTCAGCCGAGATTTTTTCAATTCCGCACGCCTCATACATTTCTTCTACCTTGGGACGCATCGCATCAAGTTGGAGCTTCAGCTCGTCAAGTTCCAGCATATTTTTATTTCCTTTCAATGGGGTTTTGTTTAGATTTATTGCCCGCTCCCGAATCCTTATTCCAAAGAGGGGGTGTTCTGCTTACCTTTTTTAGCACATACTTCTTTTATTATATGATATTCTTAGGTTGTTGTAAAGAAAAAAAGGTAAAATTAATTGTTAAAAAGCTGTAAAAATACCTATAACTATAGCTAAAAAGGTCTTGACATTTGCGCATAAATTGTATATCATAAAATACAGACAAAAATTTGCCGCTGTGGCGGAACAGGCAGACGCAAGGGACTTAAAATCCCTCGGTGGCAACACCGTACCGGTTCGATTCCGGTCAGCGGCACCAAAATAACGGACATCGCAAAAGCGATGTCCGTTATTTTTTTGCGCTATAAGCGCGGATATTCATTTTTTGAATAAAAAAGCTCTGCCGGTTAAAGATAAAAATAAAAACACAAAAAGGAGTTTTGTATGGCAGAGCATTCAAAAACAAGTGGGCGGCAGGCGGCATATGAGGTCAGCCTGCCTTATGCACATCAAAACGGCTGCTATGAAATGCGGCTTGAAAGCATTGGAGGTTTGGGCGCAAATCTTTGCGGAAAACTCTTAGGAGAACTTGGCGCTAAATATCTCGGACTAAATGCTGCGGCATTTTCAAGCTATGGCTCTGAAAAGCGCGGCTCGCCCGTTAAATCCTATGTCCGACTAAGCGCCCCACAGCGCGATATTCTGCACAATAGTCCCGTTGAAAGGCCGCATATGCTGGTTTTGTTTCACCACGCGCTTTCTAAAACACTTCCCGTAACCGCGGGAGTAGAGGAAAACTGTATTGTTGTTGTAAATACAAACTCTGAGCCTGAAAAAGTGCGAGAGGAGCTAAAGCTCTATGGCGGCACAGTCTGCTGCGTTGATGCTCTTTCCCTTGCGCTCGAAACAAAAAGCCGCGTAAATATGGTTATGCTCGGCGCAGTAACAAAGGCTTCGGGATTTATTCCCCTCGAGGCGGTAAAGGATGCGGTTTCGGACACCTTGGGAAAAAAATACCCCGCTCTTTTGGAAAATAACCTTAAGGGCATTATGACGGGATACAAAAATGTTAAGATTAAAATATTTGAGCCTGACGGCAAATTTGAAAAAGTGCCTTACAGAGAAGTGAAAAGCAAGTGGGGCTACAAAAATGCGCCGCTCGGCGGCGCAAATGTGCATTTTGGCAGCACCGTTTCAAATGACCTCTCACCATCAAGAGAGGGCTATATTCCGCTTTTTATTTTTGAAAAATGTATTCACTGCGGACTTTGTGACAGCACCTGCCCAGATATGGTGTTTCAGTTTACAGAGGGCGAGTATAAAGGCAAAAGCGCTATGATAAACAGCGGTCTTGACTATCATCACTGTAAAGGGTGCCTACGCTGCGTTGAGGTTTGTCCCACAGAGGCGCTTGTTGCGGGAAAAGAGAGTGAGCATCCCCAAAAACAGTGGTTTGTACGCAATAAGGACCTTATTGCCGAAAACATTGATTTCGAGCCTGCGGGCGCTGACGCCTATATTACGAGCGAAGCCTATTTAGATGAAAAAAGAGTAGACGGGGGACTTATGTAATATGAATAATGCAAAACAAAAGCTTCTGTTTGAAAGCGGAAATGAACTTGCGGCATATGCGGCTAAACAGATAAATTACCACGTAATGGGATATTACCCTATAACTCCGTCAACTCAGATTGCCGAGTATCTTGACTCAATGGGTGCAGACGGTGAGCACAGTATTGCGCTGATGCCCGCTGAGGGTGAGCACAGCGCGGCGGGAATTTGCTATGGCGCGGCGGCGGGCGGCGGAAGAGTTTTTAATGCAACCTCTGCAAACGGCCTGCTTTACGCATTAGAGCAGCTGCCTGTTCAGTCGGGCACAAGACTTCCGATGGTTTTAAATATAGCCTGCCGAACAGTTTCAGGCCCACTCTCTATAAAGGGCGACCACAGCGATGTTATGTATACGCTAAATAGCGGCTGGATAATTCTTTTTGCCGACTCTCCCCAAGAGGTCTATGACCTTAATATATGCGCCCTTAAAATAGCCGAAAGACTGCGGCTTCCCGTTATTGTGGCATTTGATGGCTTTTTTACAAGCCACCAGAAGCGCAACTGCTATGTCTTTTCTAATGACAAAACAGTTGCTGATTTTATAGGCCCTGTAAACTGCGATTACAGCGTGCTTGACACAGAAAATCCCATTACCGTTGGCTCGTATATGAATGAGCCTGACCTTATGAATAATAAATATCAGCTTCACCTTGCAATGCTGGAGGCCAAAAAGGTTATTCCTGAGGTTTTAAGTGAATATGCAGCACTCTCGGGTAGAGAAATGAAGCCTCTGAAATCATACAAAACCGAGGATGCAGAGGCTGTAATGTTTGTGCTCGGCTCGGCATATCTCACCGCCAAAGCGGCAGTAGACAGGCTTAGAGAAGAGGGCAAAAAGGTAGGAGTATTCACACTTTTGACAGTGCGCCCCTTTCCGAGTAGCGAGATAGCCGAAATTCTAAAAAATGCAAATACTATTTTAGTGGCAGACCGTCAGGACAGCTACGGCGCAGGCGGCGGTAATATGTCGCTTGAAATTCGCGCCGCACTTCAGCAAAAAGGGATTACCACTCGCGTTCTCAGCCGAATTTACGGACTTGGCGGGCGGGATTTCTTTGAGCAGGATGCGGTGGACCTATTTAATACCTGCTTTGAGCAAAATGCCCCTGTCTTTGACTATGTCGGGGTTTATGCGGGTGAGGAAAATTTTGAGCCAAAGCCTTATTTTGAGCCTATAAAATATGAGGATAGCTCCGCCTTAGTAAGCGTAAATTGCGATGAAAAGGGAACTCTTTCAGTAAAGGGTGCTACTGTCAGAGATACGCTCAGCCGCTCAAAACGCATAGCCCCTGGTCACGGAGCGTGTCCCGGCTGCGGAATACCCGTCAATGTAAATCTTCTGCTTCGAGGCATTGAGGGAAATGTTGTGCTTTTGTTTCAGACAGGCTGCGGAATGGTTGTCACAACGGGCTATCCCAAAACCGCTTTCCGCGTTCCTTATATCCACAACCTCTTTCAAAACGGCGCAGCCACCCTTTCGGGTCTTTCTAAAATGTATCACAAAATGCAGGAGCGAGGAGAAATTCCCGAGGGCAATATAACCTTTGTTATGGTAAGCGGCGACGGCGGAATGGATATAGGAATGGGCTCAGCGCTCGGCACAGCTCTGCGAGGCGACGGACTTATTATTTTTGAGTATGATAACGGCGGATATATGAACACAGGCTATCAGCTTTCCTATTCAACGCCGATGGGTGCTAAGAGCGCAACCTCGCATCTTGGAGAAAAACAGTGGGGTAAAAGCTTCTTTCACAAGGATATGCCAAGCCTTATGGCGGCAACAGGTATGCCGTATGTCGCAACCGCCGCCGAGAGCGAGCCTAATGATTTTATTAAAAAGGCTGCCAAGGCGCAGTATTATGCAAAAACTGCCGGTACAGCGTATATAAGATGTCTTTCTGCCTGCCCGCTTAACTGGGGTGACAAGCCGAGTACTGAACGCAGTGTTATTGCCGCGGCGGTAAATAGCTGTTATTTCCCGCTTTATGAGGTAGAAAACGGCATAACTACCATTTCCTATGACCCCGAAAAGAGAGATAAAAAGATAGCGGTTGCAGATTGGCTTAAAATGATGGGCAGAACCCGCCATTTGTGCGCCGATGAATATAAAGAGATTCGAAACACCATTCAGACTGAGGTCGATAGACGCTGGCAGCGCCTTAAAGCACTCTCGGAAAATCCGATTTTATAGTAAAAACAGACGCCTCTCTTTGAAATACAGAGAGAGGCATCTTTTTGTTTTGCTCCTTTTCTTGACTAAGGAGCCATGTTGTGGTAAAATCTAATACATATATAATTTCAAAAAAATAAATTGAAAGGTAAATATTATGGACGAGAAAAAAGAATTTAAACCCTATATCCCTGCTGAAAAAATAACCCCTGAGCTTACAGTTACTTCGGTTATTATGGGTGTTATTCTTGCAGTTATATTCGGCGCTGCTAATGCTTATCTTGGACTTCGCGTTGGTATGACTGTTTCTGCCTCTATCCCCGCTGCGGTTATAGCTATGGGCGTTATCCGTGTTATTATGCGCAAAAACTCTATTTTGGAGAGTAATATTGTGCAGACCATAGGCTCTGCGGGCGAGTCGCTTGCAGCAGGCGCAATATTTACGCTTCCTGCTCTGTTTTTGTGGGCGCGTGACGGTGTTATGGAAAAGCCTGACCTTTTGGAAATAACTCTCATTGCCCTTCTTGGCGGTCTTTTGGGTGTTTTCTTTATGGTGCCCCTTAGAAATGCGCTTATTGTGAGGGAACACGGTGTACTTCCCTATCCTGAGGGACAAGCCTGCGCCGAGGTTATGCTCGCGGGTGAAGAGGGCGGAGCCAATGCCTCAACCGTTTTTGCAGGTATGGGCTTTGCCGCAATCTTTAAATTTATAATTGACGGTCTCAAAATTGTCCCCGGTGAGGTTTCAGTTTCAGGAACAGCTAAAATCTACCCCGCCGCCGTCGGAACTCAGATTTACCCCGCTGTTATGAGCGTCGGTTACATCTGCGGTCCCCGCATTTCTTCTTATATGTTTGCAGGCGGCTTACTCAGCTGGGTGGTCTTAATTCCCATTATTGTTATTTTCGGTTCTGACCTTGTGATGTATCCTGCCACCGAAACTATCGGCACAATTTTTGCAGAGAGCGGAGCGAGCGGCATTTGGGGAAGCTATGTTCGATATATCGGAGCGGGAGCGCTTGCGGCTGGCGGTATCATAAGCCTTGTAAAATCACTTCCGCTCATTGTCCGTACCTTCCGCGATGCAGTTAAGGGTCTTGCAGGCTCCTCCAAGGCGGGCAGCGAGCGCACCGCTCAGGATATAAACATCAAGATAGTTCTTATTGCTATTCTTGTTTTAACCCTGCTTGTATGGCTTGTGCCCGCAATTCCCGTTTCGCTTGTGGGCGCGGCAATCGTGGTTATATTCGGATTTTTCTTTGCAACCGTTTCGTCGCGAATGGTAGGTCTTGTCGGCAGCAGTAACAACCCCGTTTCGGGAATGGCTATCGCAACTCTGCTTATTGCAACCCTTATATTAAAGCTGACGGGTGAAGCAGGCGCAGCGGGTATGCAGGCTGCTATCGCAATCGGCTCTATTATCTGCATCGTTTCGGCAATCGCAGGCGACACCTCGCAGGACCTTAAAACAGGTTATCTTCTCGGCGCAACCCCCAAAAAACAGCAGATAGGTGAGATTATCGGCGTTGTAGCCGCGGCTCTTGCCATCGGCGCAACCCTTTACCTTTTAGACAGCGCTTGGGGCTTTGGGTCACAGGAGCTCGGCGCACCTCAGGCAACCCTTATGAAAATGGTTATCGAGGGTATTATGGGCGGCGACCTTCCTTGGGGACTTATACTTATAGGTGTTTGTATCGCTGTTGTTGTTGAAATAGTCGGAATTCCCGTTCTACCCTTTGCGATAGGCGTTTATTTGCCTGTGCAGCTTAATGCCTGCATTATGGTCGGCGGACTTATTCGTCTTTTCTTTGACAAAATTCGGGACGAGAAAAAGAAAGGCAAGGTTGTCAATAACGGTATTCTCTTCTGCTCAGGTATGATAGCAGGTGAGGGACTTGTCGGAATTCTTTTGGCTCTGCTCGCAGTATTCAATGTCGGCTCGCTTTTAGACCTTTCGGGAGTATTAAATCTTCCTACTTGGATTTCAAATGTAGGCAGCATTGTCTTGTTCGGAATTATAATTCTGACGCTTCTTAAATTCAGCCTCTTCAAAAAAGATAAAAAGAGAGCAGACGAGGAATAATGAAAAAGAAGATCATTATAGGTAAAAATTATCTTGAAAAAATCCCCTTGCGCCCCGAGCATATAAATTGGGAAATCGGGGAGGACAAAATGGTAACACTCAGCCTTGAAAATAAAGGCTGGGCAAACAAATTGGCGCAAAAGTTTTTCCGCCGCCCTAAGATAAGCTATGTCCATCTCGATGAAATGGGTAGCTTTATCTGGCCGCTTATAGATGGCGAAAAGGATATAATTGAGCTTGGACGGCTTGTAGAGGAGCATTTCGGAGAAAAGGCTCACCCTCTCTATGAGCGCCTTGCCCGCTATTTTCAGATAATGGAAAGCTACCGCTTTGTAAAGTGGAAAGACAACCAAAACAAATAAACAAAAAACAGACTCGCACACCTGCACACAGCGAGTCTGCTTTTTTATTCTGAGGGCATAGCTAAAATCTCGCCGCAGGCGATTTTTTCGCCCGAATTTCCCGCGGGCTGGCTCTTAAAGTCATCGGGTAGCGAATGTATAATAATTGTTTTGCCAATAATTTCCTCGGCGGTAAATCTGTTTGTAAGGAATGCCGAAAAGGCATATCCGTTGTTTTCAAAAAGCGGCGGGAGGTCGCCCGCGTGTTGTGCGTGGGGACAGCCGTTTGGATTGTAATGCGAGCCTACATCGGAAAACGCTACGCCAGCCTTTCCTGTGCAGCTCTCCCCCTCGTGAATGTGAAAGCCTAAAATGCTGCTTTCGCAAGGGTTTTGAGAGCTTTTAAGCCCGAGAATTTCCGCCGCCATTAAAACCCCTCGCTGCGTTTGCCAAAAACACACCTTGCCGCGTATTTGCGTCTGGGCTTGGCTGCCGCTGATGTGGGCAATGGCGTCTGGCGTTTTTGATAAAATAAAGGATAGATGATTAAAATGTCTTGTAGTCATAAAATCCCCCTTTTCTGTTAACCATAATATGAGCTTTTAGGCAAAAAGGTGAATTTTCTGATAAAACACACACAAATATTTGAAAATGACCTTTTTCGCATTATTATAACATTTTTTTATGATAAAATATGATAGAAAGGTGTGAATACTATGTATGAGATAGCTTTAAGCATTCTTATGGGATATCTTATGGGAAGCCTCAGCCCCTCTGCGTTGTTTTCTAAAATAAAAAAAGTAAATTTAAGAAAGCAGGGAACGGGAAATCTCGGCGCAACCAATACAATGATTATTTTAGGTAAAGGCTATGGCACTTTTGTTATGCTGTTTGATATTTTCAAGGCATTTGCGTCAGCGATGATTGCATCGGCAATTTTCCCTGACGCTCAGCTGGCGGGGCTTGTTTCAGGCGTTTTTGCGGTTATAGGTCATATTTTTCCTTTCTATCTTAAATTTCGCGGAGGCAAGGGGCTTGCAGCCTTTGGAGGGCTTATTCTTTCCTTTGACCCCGTTATCTTTCTTTCGCTGCTTATCTTAACCCTTATTCTTATGCTTCTGTTTAATTACGGGGTAGCTATGCCTATTTCCGCCGCAGTTCTGTTTCCGATTTTGGCATTTCTTAAAACCAAAAACCTCGCAGTTTTTGCGCTTACCCTTGCAGCGAGCGCGCTTATAATTTACAAGCATATCCCAAACCTTAAAAAAGCAATTAGTAAAGATGATGCAACGATTCGCGATTATCTTAAAAAGCTTTCAA
>JAXJQH010000112.1:0-1184 GCA_036311245.1 Oscillospiraceae bacterium
CAACTGCCCATTGGGCAAAAGGCGCTTTTCCTGCTTCGTTACCGCACCAACGGATTGTTCCCGTATCATGGAAAATGTTTGCCTGAGGCTGATATTTTTTTACAAGGTCAACATAACCCTCGAAATCATAAACCTGCTTTTTGCCGTTGGGATCCTCGCCACAAGCACCGTCAAACCAAACATAGAAAATCTCGCCATAATTTGTTAAAAGCTCGGTAAGCTGGTTTTTATAATAGGTATTGTATTCATCGGTGCCGTAGTATTTTGAGTTTCTGTCCCAAGGGGATAGGTAAAAGCCGAATTTCAGTCCGTGTTTTTTACAAGCTTCTGAAGCTTCCTTGACAATATCACCCTTGCCGTTTTGGTAAGGACTGCTTTTCATAGAATGGTCGGTATATTTTGTTTGCCAGAGGCAGAAGCCATCGTGATGCTTTGCAGTAAGCACCATTCCTTTCATACCTGCATCCTTAATTGCTTTTGCCCATTGGTCACAATCAAGCTCTGTAGGATTGAAGATGGCAGGGTCTTCGGTGCCGTCGCCCCATTCAAGATTTGTATATGTATTAGGGCTAAAATGCACAAATGCATAAAAGGGTGTTTCTCTTAAATGCCTTAACTGATTTTCGCTGGGTTTTACATTAGCCGCGTTTTTCAAAAATTCTTTGAATTCCATTTTATTCACCTTTAGTTTCTAAAAGTTTTTTGTTATTGAATATTATCCAAGCCATAATAGCAGCGGCAGAAAGGATTGCCATAGTGTGTTGGAAACCGCCATTTGCGAAAAGATGAATACAATCGGGAGTGCCGATAAGAAGATATACAATTTCTATATATGTTACAAAGAAGAGTAAAAGGAAAGCATAGTATTTTTCTATATGGATTTTTGAAGCATTAAAACCATAGCCTTTTGTAATAGCGATAACCATAATAATTGCATAGACAACTGCAATCACTGTGGCAATAATCATAAAATCAGAGTCCTCAAATCTCACAAGAACGGGTCTGACAATATTAACGCCAATCATAAAGAGTGTTCCTAAAATGAATGTAAGAATTGCTTTGGGCTTTTCTTTTACTTTTGAGAAAGCAAGTTCAGGAACATCTTTTTCGGGTTTGAGTTTTAAAATGAAAGCGGTGATAATTCCACCTGCAATAAAGCCTGTGAAATATTCCCAGCATCCCCA
>JAXJQH010000113.1:0-1220 GCA_036311245.1 Oscillospiraceae bacterium
AGGTAAGAAAGATACTGCGTGTTTCAACTGCTGCATTTACCGTTACAGGCGGGCTTGCCAGCATTATTATGCTTCTTAGCGCAAAACTGTATTCCGATAAAATAGTTGAAACTCCGGCAGCCTTCCTTTCTATCATCTGCCTTGCTCCTGCGGTGTTCTTCTGCTGTATGATGAGCTCGAGGAGGGGATACTATGAGGGTCTTAAAAATATGTACCCAACAGCTATCTCCCAAATGATTGAAGCGGTAGCTAAGCTATTGTTTGGCCTTGTTTTTGCGTGGCTTGTCATATACATCGGAACTTCACAGTTTGAAACCGATAAAACAGTTTTCGGAACATTCTGTGAAACTGAAACTGAGGCTATGTCTATTATTTATCCCTTTGCTTCGGCAGCCGCTATTTTAGGCGTAACACTCAGTACGATGATTGGTGCTGTTTATCTTCATATTCGCTATCGCATCAAGGGGGACAGCATAACAGAAGAGCAGCTTCTCACATCGCCTCCCGCGCGCGGAAATAAAGATATCCTGCGTTCTCTTTGCGCTGTTGCTATCCCCGTTTCTCTCGGAACTCTGGCAACGACGCTCACTTCATTTATCGATTCAAGCTCTATTTTAAACAGACTTAATCACGCAATGGAAATTGAGTCGCAAACTATTATTTCTATGTATCCCGGAATAGGCGAGAAGGCAACCGATATTCCCGATTTTATTTATGGTGCGTACTGCTATGCTATCAGCATCTTTAATCTTGTTCCTACCATTACAACCACCTTTGCGATAAGCGCGCTTCCCGCAGTAACCGCTGCGTGGACACTTCAGGACAGCGCTCAAACCAAAAAGAGTGTTGAATCAGTTCTGCGTATTACAAGCCTTGTGGCTTTCCCTGCAGGAATAGGAATTTCGGTTTTGGCAAAGCCTATTTTAAAGCTGCTTTACCCCTCGGCAGAGCGCGCTTTAGGTGTTGATATCGCTGCTCCTGCTCTTGCGCTTTTGGGAATAGGTGTTATCTTTGTCGCGCTGCTCACTCCCATAAACAGTATGCTTCAGGCTGTAGGCAGGGCGGACATCCCTGTAAAGCTTATGCTGGTCGGCGGAACAATAAAGATAATTACTAACTTTGTTTTGGTTGATGTTCCGTCTATAAACGTTAAAGGCGCTCCGGTTGGAACTATCCTTTGCTATGTGTTCCTTTTCCTTGCAAGTATCTTCTTTTTATGC
>JAXJQH010000114.1:0-10980 GCA_036311245.1 Oscillospiraceae bacterium
GCCCTGTTCCTAAAATTGCGGGCAGCGGCTGCGGAAGTGCGCTTTTAAAAACTCCCGAGCTTGCCGAAAAAATCGTTTCGTCGGTTGCAAAGAAAATTTCAATTCCCGTAAGCGTTAAAATCCGCATAGGATGGGACAGCCAGAGCATATGCGGCGCTGAGTTTGCAAAGCGCCTTGAGGGTAGCGGTGCCGCGTTCATAGCCGTTCACGGCAGAACAAGAGAGCAGATGTATATGCCCTCTGTAAACCTTGATGCTATTGCCGCAGTTAAGGCGGCGGTTAGAATCCCCGTTATTGCCAACGGAGATATCGCTTCCTATAATGATGCTAAGAAAACCTATGAGCGCACAGGATGCGACGCTATTATGGTTGGCAGAGCGGCGCTTGGAAATCCTTTCATATTCCGCGAGCTTTCAGCCTTTGAAAAAGGGCTGGATATTCCTAAAAGCCCCACCTTTTCAGAGCGTATGGAAAATTTGCGTTCTCTTTGCCTTTTAGAAATAGAAAACAAGGGCGAGCGGCTGGCTATGCTTGAACTCAGGCGGCATCTTCCATTTTTCTTTAAGGGAATGCGTGGCGCTGCCGAAATTCGCAGACAATGCTGCTGTGTTGAAAGCCGCGATGAGCTTTTTAAAATCATTGAAACCGCACTCAGTATACAAAATCACAACGGGGAGGACTAAACTTCTGTGAAATTCGAAAAAAACAACAAATATCTTACCATTGCGCTTTACTCCTTCGGGGTTATTGCAGCTACCGTTATTTTAATATTTATTATGCTTGAGCCCTCCAAAATAACAGGTGCAATAGGAAGCTTTTTTACCATTCTTTCCCCTGTTATAACGGGATTTGTGCTTGCATTTATTTTAAATCCTCTGCTTAACTTTTTTGAGCAGGTCGTGTTTAAAAAGGCACTTAAAGCGGACAAGCACCAGAAATTAAAGAGAGCTCTTTCGATGATATTGACCTATCTGCTTTTCATCGGAATTCTCACCCTATTTCTCATGCTGATTGTCCCCTCGCTAATCGACAGCATAACCGACCTTATTAGAAACATTCGGAGCTATTACACCAAGGGTATAGAGCTTATTGAAGAGCTGCTTGCGCGCTTTAACATTTCCTCAGATGTTTTAGGACCGTTTAACGATATCGGAAACAAGATTATTGAGCTTGTTATTGACACAATGAACGCTCTGCTTCCCCGTCTTGGAACACTTGCAAACTCTGCCATTTCGGTTGTAAAGAACACCTTTATTGGCTTTGCATTTTCCATTTATATGCTGGCATCCAAAGAAACCTTCCGCAGGCAGTTTTCCCGCGTTCTTTACACATTCACCCGTAAAACGACACACAACCGTGTCCGCCGCATAGCTCATCTTTCCTACCACACATTCAGCAAATATCTCTCGGGATATCTTGTTGACTCACTGATTATCGGCATAATATGCTACATTGTTATGCTCATTTTCGGCTGGCCCTATCCCGCGCTTATCAGCATTATTATCGGAGTTTTCAATATGATTCCGATTTTCGGTCCTATCATCGGAACAATTCCCAGCGTTCTGCTCATATTCCTCATAAATCCTTGGCAGGCGCTGTTCTTTGCGATTTTCATAATTATTCTCCAGCAGATAGACGGAAACTTTATTTGCCCAAGAATTCTCGGCGAGAGAATAGGTATAAAGCCTTTCTGGGTTATGCTTGCAATCGTTGTGGGCGGCTCGATGTTTGGTATTGTAGGAATGCTCATAAGCGTTCCGACCTTTGCGATTATCTATTCGCTTGCACGCACCTATCTCGATAGAAAATATCACGAGAAGCAAACAAAGGATGCAGAATGAAATCAAAACACTTTATTTGGGACTTTGATGGGACAATTATAGACACCTATCCCCACACAACCACCGCATTTATGGAAACGGCAGAAAAGCACGGCATTAAGGCAAACTTTGACGAGGCAATGGTGCACCTTCGCCACTCTCTTTCGGGAACAAAATCTATTTATAATCTTTCCGACGAGGTGTATGATAGCTTTGTACAGCGCGCGCTTGAGCTGTGGTTTGAGCCGATACCTATGCCTTATGATGGGATAGAGGCAGTTTTAGAGAAAATTGTTAGGGCGGGCGGAAAGAATTTTATCTACACCAACAGAGATGACACCGCCCTAAAATACCTTAAGCATTACGGGTTACTTAAGTATTTTACCGATTTTGTTTACAACACCTCTCCTGCCTACTCCCGCAAGCCTGCCCCCGATTCGGTTGAGTATATAGTAAAAAAGCACTCACTTGATAGGAATGAGGTTGCAATGGTGGGTGACAGAGAGATTGATGTTCTTTCGGGCAAAAATGCAGGCTGCAAGGCAATTTTGTTCGATGAGTTTCACATAAGTAAACAAACCGCTGCCGATGCGGTTATCTACGATATTACAAGGGTTTCAGACTATATTAAGTGAAAAAACGCGATGGTTTTTTACCATCGCGTTTTTATTTATAGCTTTGAATATCCGTGGTAGTTTACAAGCGCATCAATTTTCTCGCCGCGCTTGCACATAGGGCAGTCCTTGGGGCTATAGCACTCATAGCCAGGCAGGTCACTCGGGTCAAATACCGAATGTACGGGGTACCCGCCGCACTCCTGTTTGCTTGCAAATATCGAAGAAACTCCGACAACATTACCGCCGTAATAGTTTACTGCGTCAATAGCCGCCTCTACGGTGCGTCCACTCGAAACCGAAACCGCCAATATAAGAACATGCTTTCCCGCTATCATAGGAACGATATTATCGCGGAATAAAAGCTGGCTTGCATTTGTGGATTCAGGGGTTACCACATAAATGGTCTGATGAGCATTCAGGTTTACAAAATCCCCCTGTGTCAGCTTATCTGCAAGGCAGGTGCCTACAACCTCCATACCGTCAAGGCAAAGAATGGTGTCAACTATAGTGTTGTGCCGATAATATGAGCAAAGCTCCTCAGCTACCGCCTGTGCCTCGGAAAGACGCGATTTCTGAGCCGCAACATCAATGTAATAATTGCTGTGGCTGTTGCTGGTGGCAAAGTGGCCTTTAGATACACGCAAATATAGATTTTCTCGTTTGGTTTTTATTTTCATTATTTCAGAAGTCGGCATATTTTTACCCCCTTAAGCTATTATTGTAATATTATTTTACAATAACATCCACTCAATTACAAGAGTTTTTTTGCAATGCAATACCCCCTACCGCAGTAGGGGGTATCATTTATTTTAATTTAATGGGGTTCTTACTTATTTTATTTAATAATTTCAGACCACTTAGTGGTTTCGCCTTTATAAATGCTCCTTACCTGCTCTGAGGTTATATTGCTGAGGGTGTTTTCTTTGTTTACAACAACAGCAATCGCATCCTCACAAACTGTGTTTTCCTTATGGGTTTCTTTTTCCTTGTCGCTTAAGGTGCGGGTGATAAAGGCGATATCATCTTTTTCATCTACACCATCAATGGCATCTTTAGAATTTTCCTTTGTGATTTCAATTTTGAGCTTATCATTAAGCTTTTTATATTCCTCGCAAAGATTCTTTATGGCAGGCTCAGAGGAAGACGCAGCGCTTATCTCTAATGTTCCCTCAGGCTTTTTAGTTGTAAAAGCGCCTGTGTCACCGTTTGAAATATAGCCGTTATCCATAAGGATATTCTGACCCTCTTCGGACAAAACAAAGTTTAAGAAATCCTGAGCTACTTCGCCTGTTTCGGTTGTTGTAACGGCGACAAGCTTGTGCTTAAATGAATAGTTTCCATTTTTTACATTTGCAGCAGAAGGCGCAACACCGTTTACCTTAAGCGCCTTAACCTTGTCAGTTACAGAGGTCAGCGGCAGATAGCTTATGGCATATTTATCATCTGCAACAGCAGTTCTGATTTCATCTGCCGACTCTCTTACCGCAGCGCCCTCAAATGTTAAATCGGTGTTATCTCCTTCGGTTTCCTTGCGAAGAAAGCCGAAAAGATCTGCAACAACGCCTCTCAGACCCGCCCCCTCTTCGCGAGTGACTACGGTTATCTTTTTTGAAGTGTCAAAAGCGCGGCTCTCAGTGTCATTATCACCGTTCTGCTCGCCTCCTTGACTGCATCCGCAAAGGGTGGTGAGCGAAATTACCGATATTGCCAAAAGTGACAGTACTTTTTTCATTTTTATTTCTCCTTTTAATAGGTTTACTTTAAGTATGGCAGATTCTAAATAAAATATACCCCATTAAAATCCTTTTTAAACCAATTTCTTTACTAATGACATAATCTGTGATATACTTAAAATAAAGGAGTGAGGTAATATGAAAAAAACTGTACTCGCGCTGCTGCTTGCATGTTTTATAATTTTCTCTTGTGCCTGCTCAAATAATTCTTTAGGCTCGGTCGCGCAGGCTCCTTCCTCAAATAAGTCCTCAAGTCAGGCTGAAAGCCAAGACAACCTTTCCTCTGAGTCATCCCAGCCACCAAGTCCCAATACAGATGACGGCATAACCAAGAAATTAAGCGAAGGATTTACCACCGCAACAGGCTTCCAAAGCGTTGCGCTCAAGGGAAAAACGGGCAAAACCGCTGCTGATTTTTCCTATAGTCTTTTTAAAAACGCATACAGCGACAGCGCAAACACACTCATATCCCCCGCCTCTGTTATGTACGCGCTTGCTATGGCGGCAAACGGCGCAGAAAATAACACTCTAAAGCAGATTGAAGAGGCGCTCGGCGCTGACCGCGACACAATAAACAAATATCTCAGAAGCTACATGTCCTCGTTGCCTATAGATGGAAGCACCCTTTCGCTCTCACAGTCTGTTTGGGTCAACTTAAGCTGCGATGTTAAAAATAGCTTTTTGCAGACAAACGCCGATTATTTTAACGCAGATATTTTCTCCGCTCCAATGAATATGTCGACGGTCAATGACATAAATAAGTGGGTTAGCGACAAGACTGACGGTGAAATAGACCGCGCCCTAAATTCCCTTTCTGCCGACGACCTTTTGGTGCTTATAAACGCAACACTCTTTGAGGGCAAATGGGAAAACGAATACAAGGAGTCCTCTATCAGAAAGGGGGACTTTTACAACTCAAATAATTCCAAGGCTCGGGTAAATTACCTCTATTCCTCTGAGGATATTTATATATCGGGAGAGGGATACAGCGGATTTGTAAAGCCTTATGCTGGCGAGCGCTTTGCATTTGCGGCTCTTTTGCCTGACTCTGAAGCTTCGCTTTCCTCGCTTGTTTCCTCTCTTGACGGAAAAGCTCTTGCATCTATTATTGAAAATGCAAGCCATCAGGATGTTTCTGTTGCTATCCCCGAATTTTCAATAAAATGCGACACTCCGCTTATTGAGATACTTAAAAAAATGGGCATAACCGACGCATTTGACTCAAAGGCAGACTTTTCCTCTATGAGCAGTGAAAAGGTTTATCTTTCTGAGGTAGACCACAAAACATCCATCAAGCTAAACCGCCACGGCACAAAAGCCGCCGCCTCGACCGTTATAAAAGCTACAAGAGGGTCATATACCAAGCCAAAATCCGTCATCCTGAATAAACCGTTTCTTTATGTAATTTACGATACCGAGGCTGATATACCTGCATTTATCGGCACTGTTACAAATCTTTCCTAAAGAGGGATAAAATGCAACGCTGTTACTACGTTTATATGCTTCGTTGCCGAGGCGGCAGCCTATACACAGGGATTACCACTGACCTTAACAGACGGCTTTCCGAGCACCGAGAAAAGGCTGGAAAAGGTGCAAAATACACCTTTTCCCACGAGGTTATCGGCTTTGAGTGCGCCTTTAAATGCGAAAATCGACAGCTTGCAAGCAGGCTTGAATATCACATAAAAGCCCTAACTAAACAGAAAAAAGAGCAGCTCATTAAAAATCCACTGCTGCTCTCTGAGTTTTTAGGTAAAAAACTCGAATGTGATTTGTTTTCCCCCGTAACATTAAAAGAGGATAAGGCTCTTTAGGCCTTATCCTCTTTTTTAAATGTTATAGATTTGCATTAAAAGGTCGGTTATTTCATCTAATGACTGCATAATCAAATCGGGTTTATGCTCCCCATTTAAAGCCTCGTCGAGCGTTCCCTCGCCGGTCAGGACAAAAATTGAGATCGCCCTGCTTCCCTCTGTTACGGCAATATCGGTATAAAGTCTATCGCCGACAAAGGCAATTTTTTCTTCACTCAGACCCGTTATATCCTTTATAAAATCGAGTGTGTATGGTGATGGCTTGCCAAAAAACTCGGGGTATCTGCCGGTAGATGCCTCAATAAGCCTTGCTATAGAGCCGCAGTCGGGCATAAATTTGCCGCCCTCTATGGGGCAGTTCAAATCGGGATTGACGCCGATATAGTCCACCCCGTCACGCACGAACTGGCAAAAACGGTTTAGTCTGTCATAAGAAAGTGTGGTGTCAAAGCCGAGCACCATAAGATTTGGGTTTTCTTCGTCAATAGCTATTCCGCGCGCTTTAAAATTTTCTACGAGCGCAGGAGTTCCTAAAACGAAAACGCGAGGATTAGTGTAATTTTTTTCTATATAACGAATTGCAACCTCGTTTGAAATTCCGACATCGTTATCCCCAATACCGTCAATACCCATTTTTTTGAGCTTTTCTGCATACATTTTAGCATTTCTTGACGAGTTGTTTGTAAAAAAGCGGTAGCTTTTACCCACTTTTTTTACAGTTTCAAGAAATTTCGGGGTAAACGGAAAAAGGTTGTTGCCAAGATAGATTGTGCCGTCCATATCCAGAACAAAGCACTCTATCTCTTTAAGGCGCTCTTTTTTAAAGGAGATATCCTGAGATTTTGTGTTCATATTTTTTCTCCAGTATATTAGTATCGATTACATTATAGCTACTTTTTAAGCCCCGCAAGGCTTTCCTGATAAGCTCTCTCTTCATTTGCAAAGCTTATAGGAAAAAGAGAAAATCCCTTTTTCTCATATAATTTTTGCTCTATAAAGGCACGCAGGTGGGGATTGCGCACAAGCAGAGGACCTGCAAGCTGAGTTGCAAAAAGGCTTCCTGAAACGATACCCTCATCATTTCTATCGGGAGAATTGCCCGCTCCAGAGACGACTCTAAAAAGCGGAGTGGTTACAATAGTGCTTTCGCTTTGTTTATTCATAAAGCCGATAACGGGAGCATTTAAAAAGCGGCAGCTGCACACGGTGTCTACAACAATGCGCTTTTCCAAGAGAGCTGTTTCGAAGGAAAAGAGGCTTAAACACTCTATTTCCTCGCCGCCCAGCAGAGTAATTTTTTTGCCGAGCATTTCAAAGCTGTTTCCGCAGAAAAGAGCTAATCCCTCCTCTTTAAGATAGTCTTCAAAGGCCTCTTTATATGGCAAAAAATCACGCAGAGCCCGCCTTTGGCTCCTCTCTGTGCCTGCGCCCATATAGACAAAGTCAATATCTGAAAAATCAATTTTGTCGCCTACGCTTGCCTCTACAAGCTCGGTCTTGACTCCGAGAGCCTCAATGTGCCTTGTAAGGCAACGGATATTACCGCTGCTGCCATACAAATTCATAAGGTCGGGATACAATGAAAGCAGTTTAATTTTCATTTTGTTTCCTCTTTTCTTTTAAAAAGGCAATCCGCACTCTTCGGGCGAAACGGTTTCAACTCTTGAAATAAGCTTGTCCCTATCCGAGAAGCAGGTGATGACAATAATGTCACCTCTGCTGTTTTCAAGCTCGGCGGGCAGGCCCCCAACATCTATAACCTGCTTTATACGTTCTCTCGGGATACTTGTATACTCAAAGCGATTTGCAAGGTCATAGGCATATCTGCCTGCAAGAATAATTTTGGTAATATTAGGATGATCGAGCTTTTCAAAATCTATATCCCACAGCCAGGAAATCTCACCTGTAAAATACTTGCGGCTTATGGCATCTACCATTATAACCACTGTAGCAGGCTCTTTTGCGCTGCAGGCAAGCTCAATAGACTGATTATAGCTTACCGAATTTTCGTGCTTTGAGGTAAGCAGCACACCGCGGCGAGCGCCTACCTTAAAGCAGACAAGTCTGCCGTTTTTAAGAACATAGTTGCTGATAGCTGCGGCTGCCTTCTCGCAATCTGCGCCGATAAGGTCGGCAACCGCAAAGGCGGCAAGGCTGTTATAGACATTATAAATACTCTTTAAAAAGAGCGAGATGCTATATTTTCCGTTAATGGTTACGGTGCCGCTGTCTAAATCAAGGCTATCGACACGGTAGTCGGGATTTTGCCTTTTGTGACCGCAGGCGGAGCAATGATAAGAGCCGATATGGGCATAGTGATAGTAGTCATATTCCATTCGCTCTTTACAGTTAGGGCAGAAAGCACCGTCATTATACACGCTGTCGTTGTGCTCTTTAGAAAGAGCGGTTTTCTCAACTCCAAACCAGACGGTTTTGGTATGATTTTTTGAAAAGAGCGAAACCAGCGGGTCATCGGCATTTAAAACGAGGGTGGTGTCATCACTCTTAATGCTATCGAGAATACAATCAAACACCATTTCGGGGTGTCCGTTTCTCGAAAGCTGGTCTCTGTATAGATTAGTTGCGACATAGAGAGTAGGAGAAAAGTGTGAAAAGGTGTAGCGAGCAAAGCGCTCGTCACTCTCTATAATGAGCACCTGCGAGCGAACCTTTCCTTTGAGATTACAGTCATTTAAAACAAGAGTAGTAACACCCTCTATCTGATTGGAGCCCTCTTTATTATAGGCAACCTTATACCCACACTCAGAGAGCACGTGAGCGATAAGTTCAACGGTTGAGGTTTTGCCGTTACTTCCCGTTACTGCGATGATGTGCTCACAGAATTTAATTCTACTGAGGATATCGGGGCAAATTTTAAGCGCAATTTTACCCGGAAGGCTACTGCCCTTTCCAACGAGCTTTCCTATGCGGGTGAGTATTTTACAAAGAATAATTACAAATGTTTTTTTCACGCAATCTCCGCCTCTATCTCGATTTATTTTGCCGCATTGATGGCGCTGACAATAGCCTCGGCATCTATTTTATAATCCATATCGTATTTTCCGCAGTTAAGCTGCTTTTTTAGCGTTTGAGGAGTGTAGATAGGTACAACATCGTTTGCTATCATAGCATTACAAAATGCGTTTTCGATAACAATTCCTTTATCTATCTTTACTTTATATATTTTATTGTCAGAAAGAATTTTTCTGAGCACCGTCTCATCCCGCTGAGCCTTTTTTATAAGGTTTTCGGTCTGCTCGCGATGCATTTTATTCTTAGTGAGGAGAATAAAGCAGTCATCGTGTTCGTTTCCGAAAAGCTCTCCCTTTTTATCGAATGTTACAAGAGATAAAATGCCAAAACAACCGATAAGCAACTTATCAAAGGTGTGCTCCTCGCCGCCGACGGTAACCTTGACATCGGAAAGAACCTTATACTCTCGCAAAAGCGAAAAGCGCTTTAAAATTGAATTGGTTTTGCTCATTACTACTCCTCCACACACTCGCCAAGACAACCATCCTCATAAAGCGAGGTTAACCTGACATCTACAAATTCGCCCTCAACGGCAGTACAGTTTTTAATATAAACAGGGATATAATCTTTGGTGTAGCCAACACCCAAACCGTTTTTTGTTCTGCTCTCCAAAAGCACCTTTCGGGTTTTACCGAGATTTTCATTAAGTATCTGCCTGCGGATACATTCGGTCTGCTCTATCATTTTGCGGGCGCGCTCTTTTTTAACATCGGATGATATCTGACACCCAAATTTTGCAGCCCGTGTTCCCTCTCTTATTGAATAGGGAAATACGTGCACCTTGAGAAAACGCATTTCAAGCGCAAAAGCCAAAGACTCTTCAAAGTCCTCATCAGTTTCGCCTGCAAACCCGACCATAAGATCAGTCGTGACGGAAGCCTCGGGAAATGCAGCACGAAGCTTTTTAACTATAGTTCTATATTCATCGGCGGTGTAATGCCTGTTCATAGCTTTAAGCGTTTTATCGCAGCCACTTTGCAGGGAAAGATGAAACTGCGGGCAAAAGCTATCGATTTTAGAAAGTCTTTCAATATCGCTGTCAGAAATTATTTCAGGCTCAAGACTGCCGAGCCGAATTCTTTTAACTCCCTTTATTTTTGAGCACGCCTCAACGGCATCCGTCAGAGTTTTATTAAACTCAGCGCCGTAGGACGAAAGGTCTATTCCAACCAGCACTATTTCACTGTAGCCACTTCTAACAAGCCCTTTTACCTCATCCTCAAGCTCATTTAAGGGCTTAGAGCAAATTCTGCCACGGGCGGCAGGGATGATGCAATAGCTGCAAAATCGGTTACAGCCATCCTGAATTTTTACAAAGGCGCGGGTTCTTTCCTCGAAAGAGGTAATGTGCAGATTTTCTATCTCGGCGGTTTTGGGATGCTCGGTTACTGAAAAAATTCTTTTCTTTTTCTCAAAGCACTCTTCGAGCATTTCTACTACTCTTTTTTTATCCTTATTTCCCAAAACTATATCAGCACACTCGACCTTTGCCGCCTTTTGCGGAAATGCTTGGGGAAAACAGCCGATTAGTGCGATGACAGCATCGGGATTATTTTTCTTAAAATGTCGGGCGGCTTTTTTGCTCTTTGAGTCCCCTGTTGCGGTAACGGTGCAGGAATTTATAATAAAGGCGTCTGCGCTCTGTGAAGTCTCGACTATTGTATGCCCCTTTTGCAAGAGCAGCTCCGAAAGCGCCTGAGATTCATATTGATTAACCTTACAGCCAAGTGTATAAATAGCTATCTTCACTCTTTCCTTCACCGCCCTTTCTTAAAATTATATTTTGCTTTTTTATAAAGATAAAAACTATTTTTATTATACCATTTTTACGATTATTTGCAATAGTAATGCCAAAAAAAGAAAACAGCGGCAGCCGTTTGGCTGCCGCTGTATTTTTTTGCACAAAAGCAATTACATACCTGTAAGACCGCTGTGCTCGATACCTTCCATAAATCTTCTCTGA
>JAXJQH010000115.1:0-23445 GCA_036311245.1 Oscillospiraceae bacterium
GAACTGATGTTTGGCTCAATAACGCGCAGGACCTTATAAAAGACGGAATTTGCACAATTTCTGAGGTAATCGGAACCCGTGACTCCATTATGACCTACCTTATTCAAAAAGGCGTTCCTAATGATATGGCGTTTAAGATAATGGAGATAGTCAGAAAGGGAAAAGCACCCAAGCTTTTAACCGATGAACATAAAGAAACTATGCGGAAAAATAATGTGCCCGAGTGGTATATTGATTCGTGTATGAAAATCAAGTATATGTTCCCCAAGGCGCACGCTGCGGCTTATATTATTGCCGCCGTTCGCCTTGGCTGGTATAAGCTGTATAAGCCTACAGAGTACTATGCGTCATATCTTACCGTTCGAGGCGCAGATATTGATGTTGGCTCGGCTGTCGGCGGAAAGCAAAAGGCAAGACAGAGAATAATTGAGCTAAAAGAAATGGTCCGCAATAAAACTGCCGAGAAAAAAGACCACGATACGCTGGATTTGCTGCTTGTTATCAACGAAGCGCTTTGCAGAGGAGTAAAATTCCTGCCGGTAGATATAAGGAAATCTCACGCAACTGTTTATAGGGTGGAGAACGGGATGATACGCCTGCCTTTTAACTGTATTGACGGTGTGGGTGAAACCGCTGCCGATGCGCTGTATGCGAGCGCTCAGAACACAGAATTTTTCTCCATTGAGGATTTTGCTATCAAAACCAAAACTTCAAAAGGACTTGTTGAAACTCTTGAAAAAATGGGAGCTTTCGGAGATATTCCAAAATCCAATCAAATCACATTCTTTTAATTTAAATGAAAGGAAGAAAATAAATGAGAAACAATAATTTTTGGGTAAATTCGCTTAAAACCATGATGATGTCAGGTTTTGCAAGCATTATTTCATTTATGCTCAACTGCCTTATCGTCGTTGTTGCAGCAAACACCTTTTTTGGAAGTGATGCAGTAGTAACAAGAGTTTTTATGCAGGTTGTCGGTATATTTGTTCAGCTTATTTTTACCTATGGAGTGCTGTGGGAGTGCGGTTATACTGATAAACAGAGAGTAAACCTTAATGAGGGAAGCTACTCAAAATATCGCGGTTTGCTTATAGGTTTTTTTGCCGCTATCCCTTATTACCTTATGGCTATTGCAATGATGCTTATGAGCTTTGATGTAATTCCCGATATAACAGGCCTGCTTCGCGCCTGCAGCTCGCAGTTCTGGGGTATCTACACATTCCTGCTGCCTGTTAAAACTACACATATTGAACTTGACACTCAAGGCATAGCGCAGTCTATTGCAACTCCCGCTCAGGCAATTTCTGCAGTATTTGTGCCTACTATTATTCCAATTCTTGCCCATTTTTCCTATACAATGGGAAGAAAAGGCTTTTCCTTTGGCGAAAGATTATTACTTAAAAGAACTAAGAAATAAAAATAAAAGCCGCCTCGAGGCGGCTTTTATTTTTTGGGGATATGTAGGTTTGTCAATGATATGTTACACATTAGGGAAAGCGAATAAGATGTGTTTAGGAGAGCGCCAATTGAGAGGACACATAGGGAAATTGTTGTATTGACGTTGACGAACAGCTAATTGCTTTTTGAAATCGTCAAAGGAATAAAACTTATGAGAAGCATAGAACTCTTCATTATCCTTGCGATGGCTGCGTTCCACTTTTCCATTGTGCCGAGGCGTGTATGGGCGGATCAGTTTGTGCTGAATACCGAGCTGTTCTAATGTGTTTTCAAACAAAGTCTTTTTACTTGTTGGCTTTGGCGCGAAACGATTGGTAAATTCCATACCGTTGTCTGTTTGGATACATTCAATAGCGTACGGGAAAGCAGCTACTACATGTTTCAAGAACTTCGTGGACGAATACGTGCTGTGTTCTTCAAATGCTTCTAAATAGCGAAAACGGCTGTATTCATCGATGAATGTGTATTGGTGAAATTTGTGTTCCTTTGCCTCGTCAGCGAGGCAAGCTTTCGGCACAAATTTTACATCGCTCTGCCCTCGCTGTCCCGGGTATAGCATCTGCTCGTAAGGCTTTGGGATGTATTTGGGATTAGGGAGTTTGACGGCCATTTGCCCGTTGCGTATCAAGATGCGATACAGACCGGAGATGGAGCGTGTGTATCCTCTCTGACGGAGCTTTACCCACAGCACCACAAGTCCGGTATTCGGGTTTCTGCGCCGCATATTTCGAATCAGTGTCAATTCTTCCGCTGTGTGCTGGTTTGGGTGATGGTGCGGTCGGTGAGATCTATCCGCAAGAGATTGCAAGGTTCCGTCGTATCGGTTCATCCAGCGATAGATATACTGACGATTGGTGTAATAGCGAATAGCCGCTTTTGTTACTCCATATTTCTTAGCGTACAAGATTAGGGATTGCCTAAACTGCATAGTTTGTGTTATCATATTCATAGCTAATAGGGTGACACCTGCCTTTCGGTTTTGTCTCGGCAACTCAACCTTAACACAGCTCACTCCTATTCGCTACTATTTTTTATCTTTTGTCACACATCATTGTAACACCTACAGAGGCGGCTTTTATTTTTTGGGGATAGATATTGAAAAAAACTTTGAGTTGGAATATAATATAGTTATCTGGCGCAGCAGCATAAATGAGCCTGCTTTATCATAGTTTTTTATGATATTATTTTTAGGGAGGCACATTTTTTGAAAATTGTTTTTTCTCCGCGTGCTGTGCATAGCTTAAAAGCAGGTATAACTATTTTTTTGGCGCTGACGCTTTTTGTAGGAATTATTGCAATTAGTCGTCCTGCTAATGCAGTAGCTTCGCTTAAAACAGTAACCATTTGCCCCACAGTTGTGCTCGATGCAGGCCACGGCGGATTTGACGGCGGAGCAACCTCAATAACAGGCACTCTTGAAAAAGATATAAACCTGCAAATAGCTAAAAAAACAAGCAGCGCCCTGCGCCTTTTCGGTTTCGATGTTGTAATGACCCGAAAGGATGACAGCGCGCTTGCAAATACAAAAAAAGACGATATGTATGCCCGCCTTGATATTATAAAAAACACTCCCGATTCTATTTTTGTAAGTATACACCAAAATCACTATTCTCAAGGCAAATATTTCGGCGCACAAATATTTTATGGTAGCTCTGGTGAGCAAGAAAGCCGTGCGATAGCACTAATTTTGCAAGAAAATTTTAGACAGTATTTAAATCCTGAAAATACCCGTCAGGCAAAGACAGCCCCAAGCGACCTTTTTCTCTTTAAAAAAGCCCCTCAACCGAGCGTTCTTATAGAATGTGGCTTTCTCTCAAATTATGAGGAAGCGCATCTTCTTGAAAACGATGAATATCAGACTAAAATAGCATTAACGATAGCGCAAAGTATTTGCGAGTATTATCAAAATGCAGGTATTGAAAGGAATCAAAAATATGGCTCAACAGAAGTTTAAAACTGTATATGTCTGCACCGAATGTGGCTATAATTCCCCTAAGTGGAACGGTCAATGCCCCTCTTGCCGCCGCTGGAACACTATGGAGGAGGAAGTGATGGCTGTTGGCGGTGCAAAAAATGCTTCCTTTGCCGATAAGGCTTTAATGGGAGAGACAGCAGAGCCTCAAAACATAAATGTAATAGATACCGATGATGAACACCGCTATTTCACGGGTGTAGGAGAGCTTGACCGAGTTCTTGGCGGAGGACTTGTGAAAGGCTCACTTGTGCTCCTCAGCGGTGACCCCGGAATAGGAAAATCAACCCTGCTTTTGCAAATATGCCGCTATTTATGTGAGGACTTAAAAGTTTTGTATGTATCGGGCGAGGAGTCTGTTCGGCAGATAAAACTGCGGGCTAACAGACTTTCTGTAGATAGCGAAAACCTGTTTTTGGTTTCGCAAACCAATGTTGAAACTATTATAAATACAATAGCGAAATTCAAACCCGATGTCGTTATGATAGACTCAATTCAGACAATGTGCTTGTCCTCAGTTAGCTCATCTACTGGCAGTATTACTCAGGTGCGTGAATGTACCAGCGCTTTTATGAAAGCTGCCAAAAATGCCGAAATCCCAATTTTTATAGTCGGACATGTTAATAAGGACGGTGCGATTGCAGGCCCCAAGGTTTTAGAGCATATCGTGGATACAGTTCTTTATTTCGAGGGCGACAGAAATATGTCCTACCGTATTCTGAGAGCCACCAAAAACCGCTTTGGCTCTACCAATGAGATAGGGGTTTTTGAAATGCAGTCGGAGGGACTCTGTGAGGTTCCCAATCCCTCGCAGATGCTGCTTTCAGAGCGCCCGACGGGCGTACCGGGAAGCTGCGTTGTATGCGTTATGGAGGGAACACGCCCCATTCTCGCAGAGGTTCAAGCGCTTGTTTCAAAGAGCGGCCTTGCCGCGCCAAGAAGAGTTTCAACAGGCTTTGATTACAGTAAAATGGCAATGCTTATAGCTGTTCTGGAAAAAAGAGTAGGCTATTTCTTTGGAAATCTTGATGCTTACTTAAATGTTGTCGGCGGACTCAGACTTGATGAGCCTGCCGCAGACCTTGCCGTTGCCGCGGCGTTGGTTTCGAGCCTTGCCGACAGACCTGTGGACGAAAAGGCACTTGTTTTCGGTGAAGTGGGTCTTGCGGGTGAAATCCGTTCTGTTATGAATGCCGAGGACCGTATCCGCGAAGGTGCAAGACTTGGATTTAGTAAATGTATTATACCTAAACAAAATGCAGTTAAGCTTACTTCGAGTGTAGATGGAATGGAAATAATCGGCGTTTCTAATATCAAAGAGGCTCTGAGTCATCTGAAGAATTAAAAACTGCACTTTGGGGCTTCTCTTCGGGAGGATCAAAATAAATGCAGCTTGAATTTCCGCAGTGCTTTGCTCCGGATGTATCGCTTAAAAAGCAGTATCCCTCACGCTGATATTTGCAGTTGAAATTGCACGATATTAAATTCATTTTATACACCACCAAAATTAGTTTTATAATTCTCTTGGGTTTTATTCATTATATAGACTTTATGAGAAAAAAGAATAAAACATTCATAAAAAACCTCTTTTAATCCACAATAATTTTAGTAAACGAAAAGAGGCGATAATTTATGAAAAAGTCGAGATTTTTTCTTGTGGTTTTAATTGTTGCGGCGGCGTTTACTGCCGCCGCTAATATTTTTTTTGACAATGTCCCCACTGTTTCGATAGTTAAAATATCAGAGCAGCCTTTTGCAGAACATATTTCCCTCAGCGGCACGCTTGAGGATTCTGACTACATTATTGTTTCGGAAACCAATGCTGTCATAGCTGATGTGCTTGTAAAAAAAGGGGATAGTGTAGCTGTAGGGCAAACTGTTTGCACAGTAGATGATAGGGCAACACAGGCAATGGCAGAGCTTTCGGGCCAGAGCCTTGAGAGCTCGCCTAAAGAAATTGTTTCCAACAGAGCTGGTAAGGTTATTTCGGTAGGCGTTAAAAACGGTGAAATGATAGGCGAGGGCGAAACGGTTGTAAAGCTTGAGAGCGGCGGCAGTATGCAGGTAACTGCTATGGTAGGAGAGTCGAATATCGCAGATATAAAACTCGGACAAAAAGCCGAAATTACAGGCAGCGGCTTTAAAGGCAAAACCTACCAGGCGACCGTCATTAAAATCGGTGAAACTGCAAAAAAAGTAAGCGTTGGAAATGTAAAGACCGTTGCTGTTGAGGTCTGCCTATCTGTTGATAATCCTGATGATGCGCTCAAATCGGGGTTTACTGCAAAGGTAAAAATCTTTACAGAGGATAAATCCCCAATTTTAGTAGTTCCGTATTCGGCGGTGCTACAGCAAGATGAGGGAGAATATGTCTATCTATATAACGGTGAAAAGGCGGTTAAAACCTCTGTAAAAACGGGCAGAGAGCTATCAGACGGATATGAAATTATAGAGGGCTTGTGGCAAGGAGATGTGGTTATAACCTCGGCTCAGAAGATAAAAAAGAATAACTGCGCCGTTAATGTAAATTCAGAGGGAGCACAATAAAATGGGCGTGCTTTTAATGATTATTAAAGGCTTTAGAAATAGAAAATTAAAGCTGTTATTTCCCGTTTTAGGTGTTGTGGTTGGGGTAATGTCGGTAGTTGTTATATCAAGCGTCGGTGCTATCGGCAAAGAGCTTGTAGGCCGCGAGGTAAAGGGGCTTGGTTTAGGCGGACTTATGATTTCCGCATCTCTGCCTGAAAAAGCACTCACTGAGGATGAACTCGAATATCTGCGCGCATCTCAGGCGGTTTCGTCTGCCACGGCAGTTATATATAATGCCTCTACTATCGAAAACCGAAACGGTGAGCGGCCGTGTGTTCTCTGGGGTGTGGATGACAGTACAAGCCAAATAATGAGCTTAGAGCTTGTCTATGGCAGAGAAATCTCGCAAGGAGATATATATTGCGAGGAAAATGTCTGCCTTGTTGATGCCTCGTATGCAAAGGAAAATTACGGACGTGAGAATATCGTCGGCAAAAAGATAAATGTTGCGCTATTAAATGGATATGAGGAGTTTACGGTTGTCGGGATTGTTGATAGCGATTCCAGCCTTGTAAAAAGCTTTGTTTCTGATTATGTTCCGTGCTTTGTGTACATTCCGTATACACTTATGAAAACTGCAACGGGGGACACTTTTTTTAGCAATATTGCCGTAAATATAAGCGAGGATTTAACCGTGCAGCAGGCTGAAACTGCTATAATGGCGGGTCTTAATGAGCTTTCGAGCTCAAATGATGCCTATAAAATAGAAAATATGCTCACCTATAGCGAAACCATAGAGAAGATTCTTTCCATAATTACTTTTGTTCTTTCAGGCATAGCAGGAATATCTCTGCTTGTTTCGGGTATTTCCATAATGACTGTTATGATGTTTTCTGTCAGCGAAAGAACTCGCGAAATCGGGATAAAAAAAGCTATCGGAGCGGGCTTTTTTGATATTATGTTTGAATTTCTGTCACAGGGCGCTGCCATTTCCCTTATAGGAGCAGTTATTGGCGCGCTCTTAGGAATTGCCGCAACCTTTGTTGGGTGCAGTATTTTTTCTGTTACGGCGGTTTTTGACAGTAAAATGATTTTAATATGTATGGCGGCGGCTGTGGTTTTTGGCATTGTTTTCAGCATCTACCCCGCGCAGAGGGCGGCAAGACTCGACCCCGCCGAAGCGCTTAGACGAAATTGAGAGGTGAAAAGCGTGTATATACAAACCCCAAACCTTCCAAAGGGAAGTGTGTGCCTTGCGGCAGTAGGCGAGGAGTATCCCGAAATTATCTCTGCGCTGAAAAAGCAGGGGATTGAAATCATTGTAGTTTCTAAAGATATGCGCCTTGAGCGCTATGAACGCAGCCACCCCGATTTAAGGCTCTGCCATCTTGGGAATAATGAGGTTATGATATATCGCGAGGATAATGCACTTTTCGAGGTCATTTCTAAAAAAGTCTTTAATGTTTTGTTTGCCGAAAATGAAATTTACGCAAAATACCCTCGATGCGCTGCGCTTAACGCACTCATAATAGGTAATATCTTTGTTTGCAATAAAAAAGCCGTAGATGGCAAGCTTTTTACAGAGGCTCAGAAAAGAGGATATGAGGTTGTTTTCACTAGTCAAGGCTACAGCCGATGCGCGGCGTGCATTGTGTCAGAAAACGCAGCTATAACCTCTGACCCCGCCATTTACTCTGCGCTAAAGGATAAAATAGATGTTCTGAAAATTTCGGCGGGGCATATCCGCCTTGCCGATACATATGACGGAATGATAGGTGGTTGCAGCGCTATGATAGGAAAAAGGCTACTTGCATTTTGCGGCGATATAGAAAAACACCCCGATTTTGATAAAATACAAAAATTCCTCTGTAAACACGATGTAAAATATATTTGCCTAAGTAAAGATGAGCTTATCGATGTCGGAACGATTATACCGCTTAAAATAAAGGAATAGTTTTGAAAATATTTTGGAAAAACACTTGATTTTTATATTGAGATATGATATTATATTAAAGCATTTGAGTTTCCGCGCTTGGCGTGGGGGTTAATGCTTGACGAAATGTCACGACATTAAAGCGGATAGTCCTCTGCCATCATATAGATTTTGGTAAGAATGTCTGAAAATTAAGGAGGAAGAACATCAATGGATGCTCTCAAGCTGATGGCAAATGATTGCCTCAAAGAAAACAAGCCCGAATTTTCTATAGGTGACACCGTAAAGGTTCACGTAAAGATTAAGGAAGGCGACAGAGAAAGAATTCAAACATTTGAAGGAACCGTTATCTCCCGCAAACACAGCGGAGTTTCCGAGACCTTCACTGTCCGCCGTGTATCTTATGGCGTTGGCGTGGAAAGAGTTTTCCCTCTCCACTCGCCTAACATCGACAAGCTCGAGGTAATAAGAAAAGGTAAAGCTCGCAGAGCTAAGCTTTATTATCTCCGCGATAGAGTCGGTAAGGCTGCTAAAGTCAAAGAGCAGATCAACTAAATACGGCTATCAAAAAGGGACTTTATTGTCCCTTTTTTGCTATAGTTTTTTAAATTAAGGCTGGTGAAATGTGTGACTGTTAAAGAAGAATTCTCTATAAAATCAGAGGTTTTCGATTGGTTTGAGGCAATCTGCTTTTCCATCGTTGGAATTATTTTGGTGTTTACGCTGTTTGTTCGCTCTGCTCAGGTTGAGGGAAATTCTATGCTGCCAAATTATAGAGAAGGGGATAGACTGCTTCTTGTCAACACTGCATTTTCCAAGGTGCAGGCAGGCGATGTTGTTGTTATCACTCAGCCAACAACGGTAGGTCACCCTATTATTAAACGAGTTATTGCAACCGAGGGACAAACTGTTTATATTGATTACAGCACGGGGAAAGTGTATGTAGATGGCCGCATTATAAATGAAGATTACATTATGGAGCCTATATCCACAATGCCGAGAGACCCTGTCAGCTTTCCGCTCACAGTTTCAAAGGGAAAGGTTTTCGTTATGGGAGATAACCGTAACGAATCGAGTGATAGTAGGGAAGTCGGTATCGGAGAGATAGATACAAGATATATCTTGGGAAAAGCAATCTTCAGAATTCTCCCATTTGATTCCTTTGGAACGATAGTTTAGAAAACGGAGGAAAAAATGAGTCAGACACCTAATATACAGTGGTTTCCTGGTCATATGGCAAAAACAAGGCGCCTTATAAAAGAGTGCCTTCCTATGGTTGATGCCGTTGCCGAAATCCGCGATGCAAGGGTGGTCCTCAGCAGTAAAAACCCTGAAATCGAAAAAATTATCGGTAATAAAAAAAGAATTCTTATTTTAAATAAATCTGATTTTGCTGACAGCGCCACAACCCAAAAATGGTGTGAATACTACCGTGCGCAGGGAATAGAAACCGTTGTTACCGATAGCCGAAGCGGAAAGGGTGTAAATCAGTTTCCGCAGGCAGTAAGGCGGGTTTTAAAGGATAGGCTCGATTCCTGGCAGACTAAGGGAATGGGCACAAAAGCGCTTAAAATTATGATAGTAGGTATCCCCAATGTCGGAAAATCCTCATTTATAAATCGCCTTTCCAAAAGCAAAAAGGCAAGGGTTGAGGATAGACCGGGAGTAACCCGCGGTATACAGTGGGTGGATGTCGACTCCTCGCTCCAGCTCCTTGATATGCCGGGTATGCTTTGGCCCAAGTTTGAAAGCCAGAGAGTTTCTGAGCATCTGGCGTTTACAGGCGCTGTTAAAGATGATATTATGGATATTGAGCTTCTTGCGGTGCGCCTTCTCGAGTGCCTCTGGGAGCAGTATCCTAAAATGCTTTGCGAGCGCTATGGCATAGAGATTTCAGATAGTGATGATGGTTATGAGCTGCTGCTTAAAATCGGCGCAAAACGAGGAATGAGAATTTCGGGCGGAGAGATAAATACCGAGCGAGCCGCTATTATGGTTATAGATGAATTTAGAGGCTGCAAAATAGGCAGAATATCTCTCGAAAGTCCTGAGGATGTTGAAAGGATGTGAGTCTTACGGCTGAGTTTAAACCTTTTGAGCAAATCCTTTCCGAACACGGATATAGTGCGGTTTGCGGAGTGGACGAAGCGGGCAGAGGTCCGCTTGCAGGTCCAGTTTATGCCGCCGCGGTAATACTTAAAGAGGATGCCGTCCTTGAGGGACTTGATGACTCTAAAAAACTAACTGAAAAGAAACGCGACGCACTGTTCGATAAAATAATTGAGCAAAGCATCGCTTATAAAATCGTTTCTGTAGATGAAAAAACTATTGATGAGATAAATATTCTGAATGCAACTATGCTTGCAATGAAAACCGCGGTAGAGGGGCTTTCAGTTGCTGCCGATGCCGCGTTGATTGACGGTAATAGATGCCCCGAGCTTGATATTTTCACCGAGTTTGTAATAGGCGGAGATGCAAAGGTAAAAAGCATTGCAGCAGCTTCAATATTAGCCAAGGTTTCAAGGGATAGATATATGCTTGAAATGTCAGAAAAATATCCGCAATATCAGTTTGAAAAGCATAAAGGCTATGGAACAAAGCTGCATTATCAGATGCTCGATGAGCACGGCATCTCAGATATACATAGAATGAGCTTTCTGAAAAAATATATAGAGGCTAAACAAAATGAAAAATAAGCGTGCCGAGATAGGCGTTTTTGGCGAGGAGTTTACCGTAAAATACCTTAGAAAACATGGCTATAAGATACTTAAACGCAATTTTCATTCGAGATTTGGCGAAATTGATATCATAGCAGCTAAAAAAGGCATTGTTGCTTTTGTCGAGGTGAAAACTCGCAGCGAGGATGCAATTTTTTCTCCCCGCGAAGCAGTAGATTATTACAAACAGCAAAAATGCGTTAAAACTGCACAGTACTTTCTGATGCAACAAAGCTTCGAATGTCAGCCTCGCTTTGATGTATCAGAAATTCTTGTCGAAAAAAGAGAAGATGGAAAGCTTAGTGTAAAACAGCATACATATATTGAAAACGCATTTTCGGAGTGACATATATGAAATTGCTTGACCTGCATTGTGATACGCTAAATAAGCTTTTAAATCTTGGTATTAGTCTTGATAACAGCCAGACTGCCGTTACATTAAGTGGATTACGAAAATTTGAAAAGAGCGTTCGCTGCTTTGCTATTTGGGTGTCTGATGATTTAAGTGAGAGTCGGGCTAAAGAGAAATTTGATAAGCTTTACGAGGTGTTTGCGGCTCAGCTTTCGCTTTTTGGTGACGATATTATAAATATTGCAGATAAACAAAGCTTTTCAGCTCCGCGCACGGGCTTAATGCTTACTGTTGAAAACGGAGCGGTGTTAAACGGCTCTCTTAGAGAGATAGAAAGAATAGCATCTTTAGGTGTAAAGATGTTGACCATTACATGGAACGGCGAGAACTCATTAGGGTTTGGTCAGCTAAATAACCGCCCCTTAAAGCCTTTTGGAAAAGAATGTATCCCGATGCTTGAGCAAAACGGTATAACAGTGGATGTTTCGCATCTTTCTGACCGTGGCTTTGATGATGTTTGCGCCATTTCAAAAAAACCTTTTGTTGCAAGCCACAGTAATTGCCGCAGTATTTGCTCGCATAAACGAAATCTTGCTGATGAACAGATTTGCGAGATAATAAAAAGAAAAGGGCTTATCGGACTTAATTTTTACTATGGATTTTTAAATGATGATGCATCGAAAGCGAGTGGAAATGATATTCTTCGCCACGCAGAGCATATTCTCAGCCTCGGCGGAATTGATTCGCTCGCTATCGGAACGGATTTTGACGGTGGACAGATGGTCAAAGGCCTTGAAAATGATACAGACCTTTTAAACCTTGAAAATCTTTTTCTGCAAAATGGTTTTTCCCGCGAAATAACCGATAAAATTCTATTTGAAAATGCAAAAAACTTTTTTGTAACCAATTTCTAAGGAAGTGTAAATATGAATTACAACAGTACAAGAAACAGTCAGGTTTTAAGGAGCTCAAAGTTTGCGATTGCAAATGGTATTTCAGAAGAGGGTGGACTTTTTGTGCCCTCTGAAATCCCAAAGCTTTCTTTAAAACAGCTTGAGGATATGGCAACTTCAAATTATCGCACCATTGCCAAAACAGTTCTTTCCAAGTTTTTGACTGATTTTACAAAAGAGGAAATTGAACACTGTGTAAACAGCGCATACACCTCGAAAAAATTTGAGTCGGATGAGATAGCTCCTATGCACAAGCTCAGCGGAACTGCATCTGTTCTTGAACTGTGGCATGGTCCTACCTGCGCGTTTAAGGATATGGCTCTCCAAATCCTTCCGCACCTTATGATGACTTCGGCAAAAACAGTTCTTGACAATAAGAAAATCGTTATCCTTGTTGCAACCTCGGGTGACACAGGCAAGGCAGCCTTAGAAGGCTTTAAAGATGTTGAGGGAACAGGAATTTTGGTATTCTATCCTGAGGACGGTGTCAGCAAGGTTCAAAAGCTGCAGATGAACACTCAGGAGGGTGAAAATGTCTGCGTTTGCGGAATTGATGGCAACTTTGACCACGCTCAAAGCGGTGTAAAAGCTATTTTTACCGACCCCAAAATGCGCCAAAAGCTTGCAGAAAACAATATGATTTTCTCAAGCGCCAATTCAATTAACTGGGGCAGACTTGTTCCTCAGGTGGTTTATTATGTCGCTTCTTATTGCCGTCTTATCAAAAACGGAGATATCAAGGCGGGGGATAAAGTAAACTTTGTTGTTCCTACAGGAAACTTCGGTAATATCCTTGCAGGCTATTACGCTATGCAGATGGGTGTTCCCGTAAATAAGCTTATCTGCGCATCTAACTCAAACAATGTTCTTACTGATTTTATCAAAACAGGAACATATGATAAAAACAGAGAGTTCTTTACAACTGTTTCTCCCTCGATGGATATTCTCATTTCAAGCAATCTTGAGCGCCTTATCTATGATATGAGCGGCAAGGATGACAAAAAGCTCACTGAGCTTATGAATTCTCTTGCCTCTGAGGGTAAATATACTGTTGATGAAGCTGTGCTCGCAAAGATTTCTGAGCTGTTTGTCGGCGGTTGCTGCAGCGATACTGAGACCCTAAAAACAATTTCAGAAACCTTTAAAAAGTATAACTACCTTTGCGACACCCACACAGCAGTCGCAGTAAAGGTTTATGAGGATTACTTTAAGCAGAGCGGCGACCTTACCAAAACCGTTATCGTTTCCACCGCAAGCCCTTACAAGTTTGCAAGCGATGTTCTTTCCGCTGTCGCTCCCAACGAGAGCGCCGAGGACGAATTTGCTGTTATTGATATGCTGGAGAAGGTAAGCGGCACCACAGCACCCGCGCAGCTTAAGAGCCTTAAAAATAAAGAGGTACGCTTTAATAATGTTTGCAAAAAGCAGGAAATGGAAAAGGTCGTACTTCAAACTCTTAAAATAGACTAAAACGGAGGAGCGACAATGTCACTCTACTGTATTTCAGACCCCCATCTGTCATTATCCTGCGATAAACCAATGGATATCTTTGGCGACCGCTGGAAGGACTATGTTCAGAAGCTTGAACAAAACTGGACCGAGCATGTGGGCGCAGAAGACACCGTTGTTATCCCCGGAGATATCTCGTGGGGAATGAATTTAAACGAATCCTTAGCCGATTTTGCCTTTTTAGATGCTCTTCCTGGCAAGGAAAAGATAATTCTTAAGGGTAACCACGATTACTTTTGGACTTCGCGCAGTAAAATGGAAGAGTTTTTTGAAAAAAACGCTCTTACCACCTTAAAAATTCTGCATAACAACTTTTTTCCTTATGGAGAAAATTACGGTATATGCGGCTCGCGCGGCTGGATAAACGAAGCGGGCAAGGCTCAGGACAAAAAGATTTTGGACCGTGAGGCAATGCGCCTTGAAACATCCATTTTGGCTTGCACAGAGAGCGGAAGACAGCCAATAGTTTTTCTTCACTATCCGCCAATTTACGGAGAAACCGTCTGTAGAGAAATTTTTGATGTTTTAAAGCGTTTTAATATTGAAAAATGCTTCTACGGACACATTCACGGAATTGGCTACAGATACGCGCTTGACGGCATTTATGACGGCATAGATTTCCGCCTTGTATCCTGCGATTATCTTGAATTTGTGCCGCATAAGATTTTTTAGCCGAAAAACAAAGAAAAATCGCAAAAAAGTTAAAAAAATAGTGGTAATTTTAAAATCTTTGTGTTATAATCATACAGATAATGTTATTTAAAAATATTTTTAGCGCAAGCGACAATCAGGAGGATGTAAAAATGACATTAGTTTCTAAGAATCAAATCGAAACCAACAAGTATGAGCTTGAGATTTCGGTCGGAGCAGAAGAATTTGAAAGCGCATGTGCAAATGCATATCGCAAGAATGTCGGCAAAATCAATGTAAAGGGCTTCCGTCCCGGAAAGGCTCCCCGTTCCTTTATCGAGAAGATTTATGGTAAAGAGATTTTCTATGAGGATGCCGTAAACGAGCTTTACCCCGTAGCTTACAGCGACGCAATCGTTGAAGCTCAGCTTGAGCCTGTAGATCGTGCAGATATTGAGGTTCTTTCTGTAGACGAAAACGGATTTACCTTCAAAGCAAAGGTTACCGTTAAACCCGAAGTCGAGGTTTTTGATTATAAGGGAATTAAGGCTGATAAAGAAGTTAAAAAGGTAACTGAAGCTGATATAAACGCAGAAATCGACACCCTTCGCAACCGTAACGGTCGTATAATCAATGTTGAGGACAGAGCTGCACAGGATGGCGACAACACCATCATTGATTACGAAGGCTTTGTTGACGGTGTCGCTTTCGAGGGCGGCAAGGGCGAAAAACAGCCTTTGGTTCTTGGCTCAGGTCAGTTTATCCCCGGATTTGAGGAGCAAATCGTCGGCAAAAATATCGGCGATGAGTTCGATGTTAATGTAACCTTCCCCGAGGAGTATCACGCTCCCGAGCTTGCAGGAAAAGCTGCTGTATTTAAGTGCAAGCTTCACGAAATTAAGGTTCGCGAGCTTCCTGAGGTTGATGATGAGTTTATCAAGGATGTTACCGAGTTTGACAGCCTTGACGAGTTTAGGAAAGATGCAGAGAAAAAGCTCGCTGAGCGCAATGAAAATGCCGCAACCGCTGAGGTTGAGGATAAGCTTATCGACGCTGTTATTGCTAATATGAAAGCCGAAATTCCTGAGGTTATGTTTGAAAACAGTGTTGAAGATATGGTCAGAGATTTTTCAAGCCGTCTTGAGTCTCAGGGTATGAAGCTTGAGCTTTATCTCCAGTACACCGGTATGGATATGGATGCATTCCGTAAAACCTTCCGTGAGCAGGCTGAGAGACAGGTTAAAATTCGTCTTGCTCTTGAAAAGATTGCAAAGCTTGAAAACCTCACCGCTTCTGAGGAAGATATCGAGGCTGAGTATAAAAAGGTTGCAGAGAGCTATCATATTGAGGTTGAGCAGATTAAAGCCTTTATTCCCGCAGAAGAAATTGCTAAGGACCTTGCTATGCAGAAGGCTATCGACTTTGTAAGAGATAACGCTGAAATTTCTGTAAAAGAGAAAAAGGCTGCTGCAAAGAAACCCGCCGCTAAGAAGGCTGCAACAACCAAAAAGGCAGAGGATGGCGAGAAGGCAGAGGAGAAAAAGCCTGCTGCTAAAAAGACAACCGCTGCTAAGAAAACAACAACTGCAGCTAAAAAGCCTGCAGCAAAGAAACCTGCTGCAAAAAAGGAAGCTGACGCTGAATAATCTCGATGTGCCTATCCTAAAATAGTGTTAAATGCGATTCCGAAGCGGTGATATTAAGTTTAAGTATCCTCGCTTCGGAACGGCTGTTTTAAAAATCATTTCCATACCGAAAGGAGAAATTGCCATGAGTTTAGTTCCTATGGTAGTAGAGCAAACCAGCAGGGGAGAGCGTTCCTATGATATTTTCTCCCGCCTTTTAAATGACAGAATTATTATGCTTTGTGATGAGGTAAATGATGCAACCGCAAGCCTTGTTGTTGCTCAGATGCTTTATCTTGAGGGGCAGGACCCCGATAAGGATATCCACCTCTATATCAATAGCCCGGGCGGCTCTGTCACAGCAGGTATGGCAATTTTTGATACTATGAATTATATCAAACCCGATGTATCTACAATCTGCATCGGTATGGCTGCAAGTATGGGCGCATTCTTGCTTGCAGCAGGCGCAAAGGGCAAGAGATTTGCTCTGCCTAACAGCGAAATAATGATTCATCAGCCGCTTGGCGGAACAAAGGGTCAGGCAACTGATATTATGATTCACGCTGAGCATATTGTTCGTATCAAGTCCCGCTTAAACCAAATCCTCTCAGAACGCACCGGAAAGCCTCTCGATGTTATTGTTAAGGATACAGAAAGAGACAATTTTATGACAGCGCAGCAGGCATGCGACTACGGCCTTGTGGATAAGGTTATTGACCACAGATAAAAGCATTTAAAGAAAACGGGTGAAAAGTTATGCCAAATGGCAATGGAACAGATAACAGACGTTGTATTTTCTGCGGTAAGACACAGGAGCAGGTAGATACACTCATTACATCGCCTACAGCTGCAATTTGTAATGAATGTATTGAGCACTGCAATAATATGCTTTACCCTGAAGGCAAGCATACGCAGCATAGACATTCTGTTAAAAAGAACTCTGTTGAAATCAATGTTCTAAAACCTGCGCAGATTAAAGAGGTTCTCGACCAGTATGTAATCGGTCAGGAAAAGGCAAAAATCGCCCTTTCTGTTGCTGTATATAATCATTATAAACGCATAATGAATAACATTAATAATACAGCGCAGAGCGATGTTGAGCTTCAGAAAAGCAATGTGCTTCTCTTGGGACCTACGGGTGTCGGAAAAACACTGCTTGCTCAGACTCTTGCAAGAACCCTTGATGTTCCTTTTGCTATTGCCGATGCCACTACTCTCACTGAGGCAGGCTATGTTGGCGAGGATGTTGAAAACATTCTTCTTCGCTTAATTCAGGCTGCTGATTTTGATGTTGCAAAAGCAGAATGTGGCATAATCTATATTGATGAAATTGATAAAATCGCAAGAAGGTCTGAAAATCGCTCCATCACCCGCGATGTAAGCGGCGAGGGCGTTCAGCAGGCACTTCTTAAGATAATTGAAGGAACAGTTTCAAATGTTCCCCCGGGAGGCGGCAGAAAGCACCCTCAGCAGGAATTTATCCAGATAAATACAAAGAATATCCTCTTTATCTGCGGCGGTGCGTTTGACGGTCTTGAAAAAATCATTGAAAAGCGTGTTGCTACTTCTGCTCTCGGCTTTGGCGCAGATGTAAAGAGCAAGGCAGAAACCGAGGCTGAAAACCTGCTTTCAAAGGTTATCCCTCAGGACCTCATTAAGTTCGGCATTATCCCTGAGCTTATCGGCCGTGTTCCTTGCATTACAAGCCTTGACAGCCTCGATGAGGATGCTCTTGTCAGAATTCTCACAGAAACCAAGAATTCACTTGTCAAACAGTATGAAAATCTTTTCTCTTTTGACGATGTTGAAATTCAGTTTACAAACGATGCGTTGCGTGCCATTGCTAAAAAGGCGATTGCCAATAAAACCGGCGCACGCGGACTTCGCGCTATTATGGAAGAGGTTTTAACTAATGTTATGTTTGAAACTCCTTCTGACCCGACTATTGAAAAGATAATTGTTAATAGCGCCTGCATCGAGGAGGGAAGCGCAGTTAAAATAATGCGCGACCCCAAGAGGAAAGAAGCTTCCAAGAAAAACATTAAATCCGTAAGCTGATATAACCCCCACCCCGCACACTCTGTGTGCGGGGTGTTTTTTTCACAACTAACTTATTAATTTCCCAAAAACCTAAAAGTAGTTCGATTTGAGGTAAGAGTGAAGAGGTAAGAAGTAAGAAGTAAAAATCCCTTAGACGAAAGTCTAAGGGATTTTTGGCACCCCCGACTGGAATCGAACCAGCGCACATGGCGTCGGAGGCCAATGCTCTATCCACTGAGCTACGGGGGCATATTTGGGCCGACTAAGAGTGCCGACCCCGTAAGTATAGCATAAAAACTAAGGAATATCAATATAATGTGGTAAAAATATTTACTTAAATAGCCTCAAAATTGTAAAGCTATACAACTTTACATCAATATCCCAGCTCTTCTCCGACTAAAATTACCTTAATTCTGCCGAGCATAGGCTGCTTAGCAGTAACAATATAATGCCTGCAAATTCTGGCGGGGCTGTAGCAGCCGTCTGTCATTTCTGTTTTGCCCGTAGTAATAGAAACGCACTGCCCGCATTTGGCGCAATAGGTATCCTTGTTAAGGCGTAGACAGTTTGCAGGAGCTGCAACTGTTTTAACCCTGTGTATTGCAGCATCTAAATCAGCAACAATTTTGTTGTAACCTGCGATAACAATAACCGATTTAGGTCCAAAGGTAAGAGCGGTAACACGATTTCCCAGCCCGTCAACATTATAAAGCTCTCCGTTTTCTGTTATTGCATTTGAGCTGCAAAGATAAGTGTCTGCAGAGAAACTTTCGCGATATATTCTTTGAATATCCTCAGGAGTGTTACCCTCTGCATTGCGGTCTAAAAGAGTGTAGTCGCCGTTTTTAAGTAGGTCAAAAATCCCACACTCATTAAGTGTCATAGACCCTCCGAACGAAACAACATCACCTTTATTTAAAATAGTTTTGACAAGCTCTACTGCTTTACAGCTATCTTCGGCATAAAATCCTTGCATATTGTTTTTTTCGAGCGCTTTTATAACTTTTTCGATTTGTTTTTCCAAAACTGCTTTGCGGTTGTTATCCACAATAACTCCTCCTTGAATTGCTCTTTCTTTAAGTATATTCGCATTTTAAGATAAATTCAAGCAAAATTTACTAAAAGGCGGCTTTTAATGAACAAAAAAAGATTTTTTCAAAATGCAATTATGCTGATAATAATAACCTTTTTGCTTCGCCTTGTATGGACAGCGTTTCGGGTCGTGGTGTCAAACCGCGTCGGAGCAGAGTGTATGGGACTTTATCAGCTTACCTTTGCAATTTACAATATTTCGGTAACATTTGCAACATCGGGAATTAACTTTGCTGCAACAAGGCTTGTAACACAGGCGATTTCTTCGCAAAAAATGAGTGCAAGAGCCGTTATGCACAAATGTATAGCTTATTCGCTCCTTTTTGGATTGGCAGCGCTGCTTGTAATTTTTTCACTTGCACAGCCGATAGGAGTTCATCTTCTTTGCGATGATAGAACAATTCTTTCCCTAAAGGCTTTTGCAATAAGCCTGCCGTTTATATCTGTGTCCTCGGCGGTTTCAGGATATTTCTATGCTGTCAGAAATGTAGGTATAACTCTGTTCTCAAGAGGATTTGAACAGGCAGTACAGATAGCGGCGTTTTTTGCTCTGATGATGCTTGTTCCAAAAGGAAATCTTGAGCTTTCCTGCCTTGCAATAGTTATATCTGCGGCAATATCTGAGGTTTTTAGCAGCATATTTTTATTTTTAGCTTATGTACTTATAGCAAAGAAACATAAGGGTAGCGGAGATAGCAAAATATGGAGAAAAATATGCTCAATAGCTCTGCCGTCAGCGGCGGGAGCATATCTGAAATCAGGATTGCAAACTGTTGAGAGTGTCCTTATTCCGTTAGGATTTAGAAAATACGGCGCGTCAAAAGGGGCGGCATTAGAGGGGTATGGAATGCTCTGCTCTATGGTAATGCCGGTACTGTTCTTTCCGTCTTTTGTCCTTTCTTCGTTTTCAATGCTGTTTATCCCTGAATTTACCGAGGCGCAAACGCTTTGTCGTGAGCGAGAAATTCAAAAAACATCGCAGTTTGCCATTAAACTGACTCTTATGTTTGCGCTGTTTGTTTCGGCAAATTTTATCTGCTTTGGCAGGGAGCTTGGAGAGCTGTTGTATAGCAGCAGTAGGGCGGGAGCTTTGATAGAAATAATGGCGCCCATTATTCCGTTTATGTATCTTGACAGTATTGCAGACGGTATGCTTAAAGGACTTGGAGAATATAACAGAGTGCTTGCTTATAGCAGCATTGACACCGTTGTTAGTATTGCAATGATATATTTCATAGTGCCCAAGGCGGGACTTTACGGATATATTGCTGTTGTTTATGTTTCAACTATGCTTAACTCTTTCTTGAGTATTCGAAGACTTCTTGTACTATCAAAAAATAGAATAGAATTTTTCGGCGACATAGTCTTTCCTTTTGCCATTGCACTCACCTCGGCGCTTTTCTCAAAATCTTTCGGGAATTTTCTGTTTCCTGCGCAGCAAGATGCACTTTCTCTTACAGTTTTAATGTTTGTATCCGTAACAGCGCTTTGTATTATGATTTTAGTATCAAGAGGAAATATATATAAAACCTTTAAAGCAGCGTTTTCTATACTTTTGCCACAAAGCCCAAAAAGGCATTTTAGTGGCAAAAGATGCATAAAAATACCATAAGAAATCAAGGAGAGGAGAGGTTTTGAGTTATGACAACAGAACAAATGATTGAAAAATATAAAGCTGAAATGCAAAAGATGATTTCAAGTTCAAATCAGCCGCAGCCACAGCGAACGAAAGATGAGCCTGATGTGATGCCTTTGCAGAGTGAAACGAATTTGCAGCAAGCACCCGCAGCATCCATTGAAGATTTCCCAAGCTTTGATGCAGACAGAGAAAAACTCACCCGTAGAATAGAGGAAATTCTTGCGCAAAACAGCGATGTTTCAAGGAATGAAGACCTGCCGCAGAATTTAGTTGCGCAGAATACCGATAATCTTCCAACTGAATTCTCAAGCGATCAAGGCGACCTGATTATGCAGGCAAATGATATTGTTATAGATACCCCTAATCCGCCCGCCCAAACACAAACAGATCGCCCTAAAATGCGAGCGCCTATGTTTTATCCTGCTCGCCCGCCTATGCGCCGCCCCCAAACGCAGGACTTACCGCAGTCACCAATGCCGCCCCAGTCTGAACCCCCTCAATCGCTAATACAGCCACGCGAGGTATCATTTGAGGATATGGCGCCACCACTGCCTGAGCAGGAAATTCAGCAAGAAGAGCCGCAAGCACCTTCCCAAGATGACCCCAATGAAACTCCGCAGCAGACTGTAAGCAGAGTGTGCATAAGAGGCGGGGCAAAAGCACAGTATTCTCCGCCCGCAAACACAGGTCTTGCGCTCGGAACAGAAAATCAGGATGTTCCACCGCTTAGTGATACAGGAACTCTGCGTGTAGAGGTATTCACAGCAAACCGAGCCATTCCAATAGAAAATGCCGTAATTAGAGTCAGAAATGCGGATAATAATCAGCTTGTTGCAGTTATGACAAGTGACACAAGCGGTGATACAAGCATATTTGAGCTCCCAACCCCTAATAGAGACCTTTCCTTGGTACCCGCCTCTGTGCATCCGTTTGTAAATTATTTAGTGGATATACGCGCCGATGGATATATCCCGCAATCTGATCTGAATGTTCAGATGTTTGGGGGAGTTGAATCTATTTTGCCGGCAAATTTAATCCCGCTGAATACCTGAAAATTTAGAAAGGGGAAAGAATATGGTAGAGGTAATAATTCCCAGCACCATAACCGTTCATTTGGGCAGACCCAAAGAAGAAGCTGAAAATGTAACAATTCCTTTTATAGATTATATCAAAAATGTTGCATCAAGTGAAATATATCCGACTTGGCCTGAGGCAGCGCTTCGCGCAAATATCTATGCGCAGGTAACCTTTGCATTAAATAGAGTATTTACCGAATGGTACAGAAGTCAAGGCTATCCTTTCGATATTACAAACTCCACTCAATGCGATCAGGCATTTGAGTATGGCAGAGATATTTTCAGTGATGTCAGCAGAATTGTTGACCAGCTTTTTAATGACTATATTCGCCGTATCGGAACTTTTGAGCCGCTTTTTGCTCAGTATTGTAACGGAACAACAACCACATGCGAGGGACTTTCTCAGTGGGGAACGGTCGACCTTGCTAATGCGGGGCAAGTCCCGTTTGAAATACTTCAAAACTACTATGGAGATGATATTGAGATAGTGCGCGATGCATTTGTCGGTGAAGATCGGGAATCTTACCCCGGAACGCCTATAAGAATTGGTGATACAGGTAAATATCCGGTAATAATTCAGACGTCCTTAAACAGAATATCTTCTAATTATCCTCGAATACCCAAGGTGACTGTTGACGGACGATACGGACAGAGAACTGCCGAGGCTGTTCGCACCTTTCAGGAAATATTTGATTTAGAGCCCAGCGGAATTGTTGATAAAGAAACTTGGTACAGAATCGCAAGAATTTATGTGAGTGTTAAAAGGCTTTCAGAGCTAAATTCTGAGGGAATTAAACTTGAGGATGTGTCAAAGCAGTTTCCAGAGCCTCTGTCTATTGGTTCGAGTGGAGCGGGTGTAAGGGTGCTTCAGTTCTTTCTGTCGTATATTGCGGCTTTTAACGATTTTATTCCTACAGTAAATATAGACGGAAGCTTTGGCGCGGCGACTGAAGAAGCTGTGCGGGCATTTCAAAGAAGCAGGGGACTTGAGGAAAACGGCGTAGTTGATGAAGAAACATGGAATCAGATATATTTCGCGTATAGAGATGTGCTTGAAAAGCTTCCGCCTTCAACCGCATTTCCGCTGACAGAGCCGTATCCCGGTGTGGACCTTCGTCAGGGAATGAGTGGCGAATCGGTAAGATTAGTTCAGGAATATTTAAATTATATTTCTCTTTTCTTCAGAGATATAAGCATAGTAGCGCCAACGGGATATTTCGGACCAGCAACAACTGCTTCTGTTCGGCGCTTTCAAAGTGAATTTGGCTTAAATGCAGACGGAATTGTTAATGAACAAACTTGGGATGAAATTGCATCGGTGTATTCTGACCTTCGTATGGTAGAGGTAAGACAAAATGATCAGGCACCAGCAAGCAGCGCTGTAAATCAGCAGTAAGGAGGATATTAAATGGCAAGAAACAATCGAAATAAAGAGATGCGGCGTCGGGAAATTTATGATTTGCAGAATATGCTTTATGTTATAAGCCGATTTGAAAACGAAAATCCCGATGTGCTGCCCGATGGCATACACGGCGAAAAAACTACGCAGGCAATTACTAAATTTCAGTTAAATAATGGAATAGAGCCAAGCGGAAACGCCGATTTTGAAACCTGGGATGCAATATCAAGAAAATACAATGAGGTGCTTATAAACAGGAGCAGACCTGCGCACATACATTTTTTCGAAATAGACGAAATACCATCGCTTAAAAAAGGTGATAGCTCTGATGCGGTAGTGCTTGTACAAATGCTTTTCAGAAGATTATCAAGGGATTTTCTCGGGTACTCTGTCACCGAAATATCGGGAATATTTGACGATATAACAGAAAAAAATGTAAAAGAGTTTCAAAGAATAAATTTACTAAATCAATCGGGCGAGGTAAACCGAGAAACCTGGGACAGAATAACAATGTATTATAA
>JAXJQH010000116.1:0-5684 GCA_036311245.1 Oscillospiraceae bacterium
ATCACTTCTGGCAAGCACATCAAGACCAAGCGTAGGTTCATCAAGGAACAATATCTCCGGTTCGCTGATTAGCGCCATGGCAATACTAAGTCTTCGTTGCCAGCCACCGGACAGTTTGCCGGCTTTTTTCTTAAGAATAGTTTCAAATCCAAACAGTTCGGTCAATTCTGCAATTTTCGCATTTTGCTTGTCTTTTGTAAATCCGTGAACTCCGCACATCAATTCAAGATTTTCCCGAACAGACAGTCCGGGCGCAACCGCCGTTTCTTGTGGAGAAACAGCGATAATTGATTTCACAGCGGCAGTATCTTTGCAAATACTTTTTCCGTTGAGAAAAGCATCTCCGCCTGTAGGTTGCGTAAGGCAGGACAGCATTTTGATAGTGGTTGTTTTGCCAGCGCCGTTTACCCCCAGCATAGAGAACAACTCGCCCTTGTGAACGGAAAGATTAAGGTTATCTACCGCAACTACATCTTTATATTCCTTTGTTAAACCTTCAATTCTTATAGCATCCATAGTTGATTACTCCATTCCATATTGTTTCCGAAGTCCCTGATAGGAATCCGTTAGCATTTTGCTGACAAGCTCCCAATCAAGATCAAGAAAACCTGTTACAAGCATTGTGGCAATTCCATGGACATAAGCCCACATTTCCAAATGGAACAACTTTGCATCTACACCACTAAGTCCCGTATTGTTATGGACGATAGACTCCATTTTGTCATTAAGCTCCGAATCTTCGGGAATTGATTCGCTCGAACGGTCACGCATATACAGGAGCTTGAAAAGCTCTGGCTCTTCTTTGGCAAAACGTATGTAGGCCATGCCGTTCGCCTTGTAAAGCGGGAACTCTCCGCTTTCTACTTCTCGCTGCATATATTCCCCACATAATACATCCGCTTTTTTTACAACGGCAAGATGCAGCTTATCCATTGTCGCAAAATTAGAAAACACCGGCTGTGTTGAACAATTTAATACAGATGCAATCGCTCTTGTGTTGATTGCCTGTGCTCCGCTATTGCGAACAATGTCAACGGCGGCATTAATAATATCTTCTTTTGTCACTTTAACTTTAGGCGGCATAACGCACCTCCATAATATAACAGTTGTTATATATCTTATGTTATTTTATCACTGATATAGATAAAAGTCAAGTAATCAAGTAATTTTAAGAATGTAAGAATATTTTTTGTAAAAAAGAGTGGGCATACTATTGAATAATGGCAAAATTGACAGGGAGGAGGTAAATGACAGGTGCAGAATAGAAAATTTGTCGGGTTTGGAGCAAAGTCAGATGAGCAGATAGGCAGTAGAGCAAGCGAGAACTTTATTTCTGTTTATTCAGATGCGGATGTGCGCGCGGCTATGAAGCAGCTTATAGCTCAGGCGGCAGATAAAGATAACATAGCTACAATTTTTGTCGTCAATAAGCAGGGCAGACTTATCGGCGCTATCGCCCTTCCCGACCTTATAATCGCCCGTGAAAATACAAGACTTGAGAGCATAATCTCTCCGTCGCATCCGTTTGTATATGCAGATGAGATAATTGAGGACTGCATTGAGCGGCTTAAAGATTGTGGCGAGGATTTGATTGCCGTTGTCAATAGAGAGGGAAAACTTGAAGGAGTGCTGACATCTCAGGATATAACCCAACTTGTGGACGACGAGCTTGCAGAAGATTATGCCAGACTTGCGGGACTTACAGAGCAGGAGGACCTGCTCGAGCCTCTTAAAAAAAGCCTGAGCAAGCGTCTTCCGTGGCTTGCGGTGCTGCTCTTGCTTGGTATGATTGTGTCTGCGGTGGTTGGAGCTTTTGAGAGGGTTGTCGAGAACCTGACGATGATAGTAAACTTTCAGTCCCTTGTTCTTGCAATGGCGGGCAATGTCGGAACACAGTCGCTTGCCGTAACTATCCGAGTGCTTGTGGATGAGGAATTGGGCGGCAAACAAAAGCTATTCCTTGTTTTAAAGGAAATGCGATTAGGGCTTTGCAACGGTGTTATTTTAGGTGTGCTGTCTTTTGTTTTGATAGGGGTATATCTGTCAATCTTTAAAGGCGAGAGCAGGGGATTATCCTTTTCGGTGTCATTGTGCACAGGTACTGCAATGGCGCTGTCAATGCTTCTGTCGAGCATTTCGGGCACAACCGTTCCACTGCTTTTCAAAAAGCTTAAAATTGACCCCGCAGTAGCCTCAGGACCACTAATTACAACCATAAACGACCTCGTTGCAGTAGTGTCCTATTACGGCCTCGCTGCCTTATTGCTGCTAAGTATGTAAAAACTCACCCGTGGCAGCGGGTGAGTTTTTTATAGGTCCTGTAAATCGGCGGCAGTAATGTCAATTTCAAGATTATCCCTCGCAAGGTCGGTGTCTATCTCGGAGAAAACCTGCGAAATGGGTCTTTCCATAGAAAACGGAGTAGTGTGATAAACCTTCTGAGCGGGACTTTCTGTGCCCGCAATAATATCATTTGCCTTTGTTTTTCCGCTCTTTGCCTTACCCTGAATTTCACTTACGGGCGGCAGCTCGTTGCGAGCTTTTGTGTGGGTGCGCGAGGGCCTACTCATTCCTTTTTTTGCCATAAATTATCACCTCACACTTATTATTTGTAAAGCGGTATTCAATATGCCAAAAATTAAGCGCCATTTTTTGTATTTTTGTATTTGATGTTGCAAAAAACTCGTTTTTTTGATATTATATAGTATATACTAAAATCGGAGGTACGCCATGTCCCAAATTCTGGAACAAATTAAACAAACAGTTGACGCAACCATTCCCGATAAAGAGGAACTAACCCACGGTCATCACCCCAAGCTCGCATATTCTATGCTCATTTTGCGAAACCTTCTTGTTGCCGCAGCGGTTTTGCTCTTTGTACTGTCACTCTTTTTGCACAGCGCTTCGCACACCCTTAAAGCCATTGCTTATTTTTGCGGTGCGGGGGCATATGCCTTTGAATGCCTGCTGCTTACCGACCTTTTCAGGGCAAAGGTCCCGCATCAGGAAATGTTTATGATTTACTGCTTCGGCCCTCTCTACCTGCTCTTGGGAGTAAGCTACATATTATAAATATAGCAAAAAACCGCCGTACTCGGCGGTTTTTTTTATCTATTTTTAATTATTTTACCTCGCAATTTTCAATTCCAAATTCAAGAAGTAGATTTATAATTTCGTTTCTTGAGCGGTTTGTATTGTGTGAAAGCTTTTCTAGCGCATCTATGGTTTCTTGCTTAATTCTAACTGAAAATGTGCGGTATCCGTCATCGCCTTTTAACCCTTTTTTATTAATAATAAGTTTATTTTTCATAGCAATCACCTCACCAATATTATGCTTTGACTTTTGTTAGAAATATATGTTATAATTTATAACATAAAAATGTGAGGTGATTTTAATGTGCGGTAATATAAAGAAAATCATATCAACGGCTTTGATTTTTATAATTATAACAATATTTTTCGGATGTAGGGAAAATGCTCAAAATTCGACAAATAATAATAGTAATAACTATTCATCAGTAGCCACAAATAAAGACGATGACTATTATTTCAAAACAGAAGATTATAAAAGTGAAACGGTCTATATAACCCCAACAGGCAAGAGATACCATTTAAGTCCCACCTGCGGCGGAAAAAATTCCACATCCGCATCCTTGGAGGATGCGGTAAATATCCATCTGCTGACACCTTGTAAAAAATGCGCTCAGTAGAAAAGTAAGCTATAAAGATGGTTTAAAACCCCGATGAAAATTCATCGGGGTTTTTGAGTATAAAAGTCATATCAAGCCGCTTAAAGCGCAGGGTAATAGCAAACCTCACTTAGCTGAATAAGTGTCTGTGAAAACTTGCGCTCAGGCTGGAATTGAGGCGGAGAGCTTAAGTAAACTGTGGTGTCAGGGCGGCTTGTGTCATCACTATCAATGGGAATAGAAAATGTAACCGTTGTGCCCTCGCCCTCAACGCTTTGAATAGAAAACAGACCTGCGTGAGATGCAATATATTTTTTTGCGATGTATAGCCCTATTCCAAAGCCTGCATCAAACTTATCCTTGTGTGAATAGGCAAAATAAGGCGAGCCGACAAGCGGCAGAATGTTTTTTGGAATTCCTGCGCCCTTGTCGCAGATGGTAACAACCGCATCCTTGCCGACACACTTGAGCGAAATATCTATCTCGTTGCCATCGCGGGTGTATTTTATCGAATTGAGCAGAATATTGACTATTGCAAATTCCATTCTGTCCTGATCGAGCATTACGGGAACAATTTCATCAGGGCAGGAGAAATGAATGGGAATCAGGTTTTTGTTGTCTAAATGTATAACGGTGGAAATCAGCTTTTTAATATATGCGGAAAAATCAACTAAAGCAAAATTTGCATGGTCATTTTGCGCCGAAAGACGCATAAATTTTGCGAGGTTATCCGAAACACGAAGAAGCTGATAGCAGTTTTGGTTTATGCTGTTTATATATTCGCAAACTCTGTTTGATTTATCTAAATCACTCAGCTGCGAGAGGGCATATATAGATGTAAACATCACATTTATTCGCTCTCTCAGCTCGCGGTTTACCATAAGCTGACATTCATTGTCCTCTGCTGCCGAGAAAGGGTTAGACGAAAGCGAAGAGTCGGAAGGAATAACAGCGGTAGCGCCGATGAGCCTTTGGGGGTCACTTTCAGAAAAAAGCGCTGTGAGAGTAATGCGCGCACCCTTCTGGTCGGGCAGGTCGTGCATAAGCTCGTAGGCCTTGTCTGCTTTAAGATAGTTTAAAATGGTTGCCTTGTCTACGTCCTCAAAAAGAAGATATAAGCGAACAGGGTCCTTTATATCGGGATAGCGGGAGGACAGGGCAGTGTTCATATAAACAATGTGCATTTCGCTGTCAAGCAGCGCAAAAGGAATAGGAGAGTGCTCAAAAGCCTGACTTAACTTATCAAAACGAATATCCTGCATTTTTCTATAGCCTTCCTCTCCCTGAAATTGATTTTAATTCATTATATACCTTTTTTTGACAATTTTCAACAGTCATTATAAAATAATGTAAAAAATTGATAGATTTTTAACAAAAAAACCGTCTTTTTTATCAATGCTCACAATTTTTAAAAATATCAGAATTTTTTTCAAAAAAATATTGTATATTTTTGCCTTTTGTTATAAAATAATAGATGTCAAAAAATTTAGGAGGTAAATTTTTATGTCAGTTAAAGTTGCTATTAACGGTTTTGGACGTATCGGACGTCTCGCATTCAGACAGATGTTTGGTGCAGAGGGTTATGAGGTTGTTGCTATCAACGATCTTACCAAGCCTTCCATGCTCGCTCATCTCTTAAAGTATGACACCGCACAGGGTGGATATTGCGGCAAAATCGGTGAGAATGTTCACACCGTAGCTGCTGACGATGAGGCAGGCACCATCACTGTTGACGGTAAAACCCTCAAAATTTACGCAGAGAAAGATGCTAAGGACCTTCCTTGGGGCGAAATCGGTGTTGATGTTGTTTTAGAGTGCACAGGTTTCTACTGCTCTAAAGAAAAGAGCCAGGCTCACATCGATGCAGGCGCTAAAAAGGTTGTTATTTCTGCTCCCGCAGGAAATGACCTTAAGACCATCGTTTTCAGCGTTAACGAGGACACCCTCACCGCTGACGATGCTATCATCTCCGCTGCTTCCTGCACCACCAACTGC
>JAXJQH010000117.1:0-3262 GCA_036311245.1 Oscillospiraceae bacterium
GGATACCCCGAGTGTAAAAACACCAAGAAAATTGTTGATGAAACTCCCGGAAAATGTCCCGAATGCGGCTCCAATCTGATTGGAAGAAAGGGTAAAAAAGGAAAGAAATTCTACGGATGTTCGGGATATCCTAACTGCAAATTCATTTCTTGGGATGAACCGGTAGCAGATGTTTGCCCTCAGTGCGGTAACACGATGTTTATAAAAAAAGGCAAGCAGACGCAAATATATTGTGCCAAAGATGGTTGCGGATTCAATAAGTCTGTGAGTGCTAAAAAGAAGCAGACTTCTGAGGAATAAAAATGGAACAGAAAAAAGTTAATGTGATTGGAGCGGGACTTGCGGGGTGCGAGGCTGCTTGGGCGCTTGCAAACAGGGGAGTGAGAGTTTCTCTTTATGAAATGAAACCGCAAAAACGCAGTCCTGCCCATCATACTGATATGTTTTGTGAGCTTGTTTGCTCAAACTCTCTTAAAGCTGCTCGAGTTGAGTCGGCGGCAGGTCTTTTAAAAGAGGAAATGCGCACGCTCGGCTCAATAACAATGCATGCGGCGGCCAACACCTCGGTAAGTGCCGGAGGCGCTCTTGCAGTTGACAGAGATGATTTTTCGGCATTTGTGACCGAAAAGATAAAAAATCACCCTAACATTACCGTAATAAATCAAGAAATTACCGAAATTGATTTTGATGACATAACAATTATCGCTACAGGCCCGCTGACATCTGACCCTTTAGCCGAGCAAATTAGAAAAATCTGCGGAGATTCCTTAAGTTTTTATGATGCAGCAGCTCCAATAGTAACGCGAGAAAGCCTTGATATGACTAAAATATTTGCGGCTTCGCGTTATGGAAGAGGAGAAGACGATTACTTAAATTGCCCCTTTAATCAGCAAGAATATACAGACTTTTATAACGAACTTATAAACGCGCAATCTGTTGAGCTTAAAGAATTTGAAAAAGATGCGCCTACTGTTTATGAGGGCTGTATGCCTATTGAAATTATGGCAAGGCGTGGAGAGGATACTATTCGTTTCGGTCCCCTCAAGCCTGTAGGACTGCGTGACCCGAGAACCGACAGACGACCTTGGGCTGTTGTGCAGCTTAGGCGTGAAAATGCCGAGGGAACTTTGCTTAATATGGTTGGATTTCAAACTAATTTGAAATTTCCCGAGCAAAAAAGGGTTTTTTCAATGATTCCCGGAATGGAAAACGCCGAGTTTGTAAGGTACGGTGTAATGCATCGAAACACCTTTATCAATTCGCCTAAGCTTTTAACCCCTGCCCTTAATACAAAAAACGATTCTAAGCTGTTTTTTGCAGGGCAGATAACGGGTGTTGAGGGTTATATAGAATCTGCGGCAAGTGGAATTTTAGCAGGAATAAATGCGACTTTGCTGCTTGAAGGTAAACCGCCGCTGATACTACCTGATGATACAATGCTCGGCGCATTGGTTTCATACATAACTGACCAAACAGTTATTGATTTTCAGCCCATGGGAAGCAATATGGGAATTTTACCTTCGTTAGAGACGCACATAAAATCTAAGCAAGAGCGTTATGGCGCGCTTGCTGACCGTGCGCTGAAAAGCCTTAGAACATATTTAAAATCAAGACTTTAAATGTCAGGGAGGAAAAAATGAAAATTATAGTTGACGCGATGGGCGGAGATAACGCGCCTCTTGAAATCCTAAAAGGATGTGCACTTGCCCACAAAGAATACGATGTGCAATTTATCTTGGTCGGAAATGAGCAGGCTATAAACGATGTAATTTCAAAAGAACAGCTTGAACTTGGTGAATATGAAATTATTCACACAGATGAGGTTGTATCTATGGAAGATGAACCTACCTGCGTTATTAAGGATAAAAAGGAAAGCTCTCTTGGAAAGGCATTTACACTGCTGCGTCAGGGATATGGCGATGCTGTTGTCAGCGCGGGAAGCACGGGAGCTGTTCTTGTTGGCGCCACTATGACTGTGGGCAGAATCAGAGGAATTAAGCGTCCTGCGCTTGCAACTGTTCTTCCCGGAGAGACAGGGCCTTCGATGCTGCTTGATTGCGGCGCTAATGTTGAGTGCAGACCTGAAATGCTTCTTCAGTTTGCTCTTATGGGTAGCATATATATGAACAAAATTCAGGGAGTAGACAAGCCTCGTGTTATGCTTGCCAATGTTGGAACTGAGGATAGCAAGGGTGGACCTCTTCAGAAAGAAACCTTTGAGCTTCTTAAAGGCTCTGAGCTTAATTTCTGCGGAAACATTGAGGGAAGAGATATTCTTGCGGGAATAGCAGATGTCGTTGTTGCGGATGGTTTCAGCGGTAACCTCATTCTTAAAACCTGCGAGGGCGTTGCGGGAATGATGTATGCAAATCTAAAGCAGGTTTTCAAGAAGAATTTTATAAGCAAGCTTGCTGCGACTATGGTTATGTCAGGTCTTAAGGTCTTTAAAAAGAAAATGGACTACACCGAGTATGGCGGAGCGCCACTTATGGGAATTGCTAAGCCTGTTATCAAAGCGCACGGAAGCTCAAATGCTGTTGCATTTAAAAATGCTCTGCGTCAGGCTATGGAATACTATAACAACAATGTTATTGAGACTATTCAAACAAGCATTGCCGCATTAAAAGAAGGAGAAAAAAATGAAGGGATTTGAAACCCGATTAGGCTACACCTATAAAGATAAATCGCTTCTGAGTCTTTCGTTAACTCACAGCTCTTATGCGAACGAGAATAAGAATTCCAAGGGCTATAATGAGCGACTTGAGTTTTTGGGTGACTCTGTTTTATCTATAATAGTTTCTAAATATTTATTTACCAATTTCCCAAAAATGCCGGAAGGTGAGCTCTCGAAAACACGAGCAGCATTGGTTTGCGAGAAATCCCTTGCATCCTTTGCAAGACAAATTCAGCTTGGCAATTTTCTATTGCTTGGAAAAGGCGAAGTGCAAAATGGAGGAAACGACAGAGATTCTATCCTTGCCGATGCCTTTGAGGCTCTTATTGCATCGCTTTATCTTGACGGGGGAATTGATGCCGCTGAAAAATTTGTTCTGAAGTTTATATCTAAGCAAATGGAAGAAAAAAAGGTTTTTACTGCTTTTGTGGATTACAAAACCGAGCTTCAGGAAATTATACAGAAGAATCCTTACGAGCATCTTTCTTATGTGCTTGTAGCTGAAAGTGGTCCTGATCACGATAAGCGTTTTGAGGTTGAGGTTAATCTTAACAGCAACGTTGTAGGTTATGGCGTAGGCAGAAGCAA
>JAXJQH010000118.1:0-1629 GCA_036311245.1 Oscillospiraceae bacterium
ATTACAAGACAGAGCGATAGTGAAAGCGAAATTCAGCAAAACGCCGATGTTCTTATGGAAACTCTTTCAAGCTTCGGAGTTAAAACCCGTTTGCTTGGTGCTGTTCGAGGTCCTGCTGTTACAAGATACGAGCTACAGCCCTCTGCGGGTGTACGAATCAGCAAGATTACACAGCTTTCTAATGATATCGCTCTAAATCTTGCAGCAACGAAGGTGCGAATTGAAGCTCCTATCCCCAACAAGGCGGCGGTTGGCATTGAAGTTCCCAACACCGTTGTCAGCTCGGTTACTTTGCGAGAGATTCTTTCTTCGCAGAATTTTAAATCCTCTAAAAATGACCTTGAGGTTGCGCTTGGAAAGGACATTGCAGGCAATATCATTACAACCGACCTTGCAAAGATGCCGCATCTGCTCATTGCAGGTACTACCGGCTCGGGTAAATCGGTTTGCACCAACAGTATGATAGTCAGTATGCTTTACAAATCCTCGCCTGCCGAGGTGCGCCTTATTCTTATTGACCCCAAGATGGTTGAATTTAACATCTACAACGGAATTCCCCATCTGCTTATCCCCGTTGTTACCGACCCAAGGAAAGCGGCTGGTGCTCTTGGCTGGGCAGTTAGCGAAATGGAAAACCGCTACAAGCTGTTTGCAGAGCACAATGTTAAGGATATTTCGTCATTTAATGCTCTTGCGCAGAATTCCGACGAGCTTACACCTATGCCCAAAATAGTTATTGTTATTGACGAGTTTGCCGACCTTATGATGACTGCGCCGGGCGATGTCGAATCAGCAGTCTGCCGTCTTGCTCAAAAGGCGCGTGCTGCAGGTATGCACCTTGTTATCGCAACACAAAGGCCGTCTGTCAATGTTATTACCGGTCTTATCAAGGCTAACATTACAAGCCGAATTGCGCTTACTGTTTCTTCGCAGATAGATTCCCGCACCATTATAGATGCGAGCGGCGCTGAAGCGCTCTTAGGCCGCGGTGATATGCTCTTTAAACCTTATGGCTCTGACCGTATGCTCAGAGTTCAGGGCTGTTTTGTCAGCGAAAAGGAAATTCACGATGTTGTTTCCTACATAAAGAGCAACGAATGTGCCGAATATGACCAGCAGGTTATTGACGAAATTGAAAAGCAGGCAGTTCGCGACAAGGGTCAAAGCTCTTATGACGGCGATGACGAAGGCGGTGACGGCAGAGTTGACCCAATGCTTACCGCCGCGATTGAATGTGTCATTGAAAACGGAAAAGCATCAACTTCCCTCTTGCAGCGAAAGCTAAAGGTTGGCTATGCGAGAGCCGCAAGTCTTATAGACGAGATGGAAGAACGCGGTATTGTCAGCGGATATATGGGCAGCAAACCACGAGAAGTTCTCATCTCGCACGATCAGTGGGTTGAAATGAGTATGAAAGAAAGCGAGTAAATCATTTTGAAAATTCCAATGAAGAGAAGGCTCGGCTCTGCAATTACCCTTTTTATTTCTATTATTGTCGGCATTGTTTTTCTACTTGAAAACACCGATTTATTCAAAGAGCCACCTAGGCCTATTTCAAGCGTTGAATCAAGTTAAGGTTTTTGACGAGCGACGCGGCCTTCTGCGCCGCGAGCGGGACAACACCTCGTG
>JAXJQH010000119.1:0-6229 GCA_036311245.1 Oscillospiraceae bacterium
CATCTCATAAAAATCGCCCATTCTAAAGAAAAGAATCTGATCCTTATGCTGCTCTTTGATTTCAAGGTATTGCCTCATCATGGGTGATAACTGTCCCACAATATCTCTCCTCGCTTAAGGTTAATTAGTGGCAGCCTGCGCAGCTGGAGCAATTTCCACTGCATCCGGTGCTTTCGGGAATTTCAACTGTTTCAGGGTCCTGACCATTAAGAGAGTTTCCCAAAACAAACTCAATTTTCTTCATAAGCTCGTCTACTTTTCCTTTTGCATCAGAATAAGCTTTCATATCGGGGGTGTTCATTATATCCTGATAAGCCTCGCGCATTTCACGGTCAAGACGAGAAATTTTATCACTGTCCTTTTCCTCGCGGGACACTTCTCTGTTTAGCGCAATTTTTTTAAGATTAAAATTGCTGATTTTTTCCTGAAGCTCAATATTCTTATCGTTTTTTTCACGCGCCTCGTTCATTGCGATATAAGCCTCGCTCTGCTGAAGCGCCTTTCCAAGTTCTCTTGCTGCTTTAATAACATCCATTTTTACATTCTCCTTTATACAATTTCACCAATGCAGACATATCCTTTTGAGGAAGTTATTTTTACATTTACAAATTCGCCTTCTTTAACTTCACCTTTATTTTCAAACTCAACCATAATATTATTATCCGCTCTACCGCAAAGGGAATTTTCTAAAATTCTCCCCTCGCCCTCGCACAAAACCTTAAAGGTTTTGCCTTTCATATCCGAAAGTTTTGTGTAAGCGATTTTTTCCTGAACCGAGAGTAGACGGCGAAAACGGTCTGATTTGCGTTCATCACTAATTGGGTCATACATTTCTGCCGCAGGTGTTCCGGGGCGTTTTGAGTAAATGAATGTGTATAAAAGGTCATATTCAACCTTTTTTATAAGCTCAAGTGTTGCCTCAAAATCCTCTTCACTTTCATTAGGGAAGCCAACAATTATGTCACTTGTAAAGCTTAGCTCAGGCATTTTCTCGCGGGCATATTTAATTATTTCAAGGTAATCAGCCGCGGTATATTTGCGGTTCATTTCTTTTAAAATTCGGTCAGAACCACTTTGAACAGGTAGGTGCAGGTGTTTGCAAACCTTTTGGCAGCTTGCGATAGCATCAATCAGCTCACGGGTTGCATCCTTTGGATGCGATGTCATAAATCTGATGCGGAAATCCCCGTCAATTTCATTTAGTTTGCAAAGCAGCTGTGGGAAGTTGATTTCGCCGTTCTCCTTGCCGTAGGAGTTTACATTCTGACCGAGAAGAGTAACCTCTTTATATCCTTGAGCTACAAGCTCTCTAACCTCTGCTATAATATCGCTGCTTTTTCTGCTTCGCTCTCTTCCTCTGACATAAGGAACAATGCAGTAGGAACAAAAATTATTGCAGCCATACATAACAGGAACCCAAGCTTTACTACTACCGTCACGAAGGGCTGGAATTCCTTCTGCAATCAATCCGTCTACTCCACTGAGATCAAAGATGCGTTTGCCCTCAGTAAGCTTTTGATAAATTATTTCGGGAAGCTTGTGCATCATATTAGTACCAAGCACAATATCAACAAAAGGAAAGCTTTTTTTAAGCTTGTCCGCAACACTCTCCTGCTGAGTCATGCATCCGCAAAGACCTATGAGCATATTTGGGCGGCGACGTTTTATGTTTTTCAGCGCACCGACATTTCCAAAAACTCTCTGCTCTGCGTGCTCGCGGACAGCGCAGGTGTTATACATAACAAAATCAGCATTGTCGGGGCAATCTGTCATCTTATATCCCATCTGAGACAAGACACCTTTTATCTTTTCTCCGTCGGAAACATTTTGTTGGCAACCATAGGAGTGAATAAATGCATACGGCACATAATCTCTTGGATAACTCGATTCTAATATTTCTTTGACTTTAAGTGCATATTCTCTTTGTTTTTCAAGCTCGCTTTGGGGAACAAAACGGCTATTTTCTTTATCTGACAACGGTTTTTCCTCCGCTCAAAAAATAATCTACATAATCAAAATATATTATATCATTTTTCTATGATTTCTTCAAGATAATTTTAACAAAAAATCTCCTATGACTTTTAGGCATAGGAGATTATATTTTTTGTCAGCAAAACTCAGATTTCTATTGAGGCATCGGTATAAAACACTATCTTTCTTTTAGTCAATAGAATCTGTCATTCCAAGATGGAAGGCCAGATGTTTTTGTGCCTTCAATGAATAGTCGAACCAGATAATTCCGGTCTGAAACCGAAGACAATCCATATTTTCAAGCTCAATTTCCTTAACTTGGCGCACCGATACATAAAGCTGTCTGGCATACTTATTTTTGCCGAGCTTAATTTTTCCTGTTCCAGCTTCATTTATATCATACCAACCAAGCGCTTTGAGCTTTATCCCGAAAATTTCAAGACTTATGCCGCCCTCATTGATACAAATTATCTGCATACCGAGAATAAACATATAAACCGAAACAACAAGCGGAATTATCAGCAAAAGCAAGCTCGAAAACTCCACTCGTGGCTTTCCTATAAGGCTTATAAACATTGGTATTTCATATAAAGCAATCACAGAAAGAAATATAACTCCAAAAACAAAATTGCTTTTTGATCTAAATGTTCTCATTTTTAACCTCTTTTTCATTTTAAGGTATCTTAATATTAACTCAAAAAGCTTTTTGTGTCAATAATTTACTGCTCAAATCGCTTCTTTAACTTGATAAGAGACTTTTTTTCAATGCGACTTACATATGAGCGTGAAATCTTAAGTCTATTAGCTACCTCTTGTTGTGTAAGCGGCGCGGTGCTGCATAGTCCATATCTTAATTTAATTATTGTGCGTTCTCTTGGAGTTAAGCAATCTACAATGTAGCGGTAGAGTTTCTCACTTTGTAGTTTAAGCTCAATATCATCGGCAATATCGCGCTCATCTGCCACAATATCAATAAGCGAAAGAGAGTTTCCCTCTGCATCGGTGTCTATAGGATCACTTATGTAAACTTCCTGTGAGGTTTTCTTAAGACTTCTGAAATACATAAGAATTTCATTCTCTATACAGCGCGATGCATATGTAGCAAACTTGGTTTCTTTTTTGCAGCTATACCCTGAAACTGCTTTAATAAGTCCTATCGTTCCGATAGATATAAGGTCATCTTGATCAATGCCGCTTGCGTGATATTTTTTTACAATATGTGCAACAAGACGCAAATTATGTTCAATTACACGGTTTCTTGCGGCATCGTCCCCTTGAGAGATTTTCTCAAAGCACTCTCTTTCTTCCTTAAGTGTGAGCGGTTTAGGAAAACTTTCTCCCGTCAGGTGAAGCGCAAAATGAAATATTGTACTAAGCAAATTTAATATTTCAAATAACATAGAATCACTCCTTTTCGATTAAAAATATATTCTATGACTATTATTTTTTTGTATGTCCTCAAAACAAAAAAACGATTTTTAAAAGTTAATATGGAATTTTTTATGACATATGATATAATATTAGAAAACACAAGGAGAAGCAAAATGGAATTTCTACATTTTTTAGAGGAAATAAGAACACCTTTTGGCGACTTTATTTTCAGCAACATTACTCGCCTTGGCGAGGAAGCTTTTTTCATTTTAATAGGACTTTTATTTTTTTGGTGCATAAACAAAAGAGAGGGATATTATCTTCTTTCTATTGGACTTATCGGAACAATATTAAATCAATTTTTAAAACTGATTTTCCGTATTCCTCGCCCTTGGGTAAGGGATGAAAGCTTTACTATTGTTGAAAGCGCACGTGGCGAAGCAACGGGGTATTCCTTTCCCAGCGGACACACACAATCCTCTGTCGGAATTTTCGGCGGAATTGCACGATCAAACAAGCAAAAATACCTTCGATTTTTATGCATAGCCCTCTGTATTCTGGTTCCCTTTTCAAGAATGTATCTCGGTGTGCACACTCCAATTGATGTGTGCGTTTCAGCTATTTTAGCGCTTGCCTTGATTTTTTTGCTGTATCCCGTTATAAGAAAGTCTATGAATAATAACAAGATAATGCGAATATTATTTGCCTCAATGACAGCATTTGCAGTAGTCTTTCTAATTTTTGTTTCTGTTTATCCTTTCCCTGCTGATGTCGATGTTTCTAATCTTGAGCACGGCACTAAAAACGCTTACAAAATGCTTGGCTGTATGCTGGGTTTGTGGCTTTCTTTTGAGGTAGATGAGCGCTATACTCAATTTGAAACAAAGGCTGTTTGGTGGGCTCAGATTTTAAAATTATTTATTGGTATTATACCTATTGTTATAGTAAAATCTGCCTTGAAAGAGCCGCTCTATATGATAATTCCGAATCAATACATTGCAGATACAATAAGATATTTTCTACTTACGGTTGTTGCAGGCTGCCTCTGGCCGCTTACATTTAAATGGTTTTCAAGATTTTCATCAGCTAAATAAATAAATGCTTCGCTTAATTTTTTGAATTTTTAAGTGAAGCATTTTTTATATAATATCATTTCATAAATTAGTTAAAAAACGAGTGTTCACAACATAAAATGTTATGAACACTCGATATGAATTATCTTTACAATAATAATACGGTATCAAAAAGAAAATAACACGATGGTTTCGTATCAAAACCATCGTGCTAATATGGTGCGAGTGACGGGACTTGAACCCGTACGTCGTGGACACACGCCCCTCAAACGTGCCTGTCTGCCAGTTCCAGCACACTCGCATATTTTCTCGCCCCTTCTCAAGAGCGCTCACTCATTATATCATCGGTTTTATGCTTTGTCAATAAGAAATTTCAATTTTTTACAAAGTTTTTTATAATAAAATTTCACACTTAAATTTGAATAAAAAAATCGCCGTGGCGAACTAAAATTCACCACGGCAATTTGGTCTGAGTGGCGGGAGTTGAACCCACGGCCTCTACCACCCCAAGGTAGCGCGCTACCAAACTGCGCCACACCCAGATTTTTGCTGCCTAAATATAATATCACACCCTAAAACAAAATGCAAGCATTTTTTTAAGTTTTTTATTAATTTTTTCAGCAGCAGAAATTTTAACTATTTTTTTGCATTTTCAAGCAGTTCGTTTAGTTCATTTGTATTAAATCTATAAACTTTATTGCAGAAATGACAATTAACAGACTGGGTTTTGTTTTCGTCAATCATCGCCTGTATCTCCTGTTTTCCGAGTGAAAGAATTGCCTTTTCTACCCTCTCACGGCTGCAGTTGCATCTATACTTACAATTCATTTTATCAAGAACCTGAGGATTAAAACCCTCTAAAGCTCTGTTGCAGATATCCTCGGGGGTCATTTTATCCCGCAACATACTGCTGACAGGTGGCATACCTTGAATATTCTTTTCGATTTGGCTGATTTCTTCGTCAGTTACGCCGGGGAGCAGCTGCAAAAGATATCCCCCCGCACTGATTACAGTAAGGTCGGTGTCGACAAGAACGCCGAGTCCGCAAGCGGTAGGAGTTTGCTCGCTTGTTGCATAATATGCGGTTATGTCCTCGGCAATTTCACCCGAAACAAGCGGAATCTGACCTACATACGGGTCTTTAAGGCCAATATCCTTAACAACTGAAAGTGTTCCCTCTCGGCCCACAGCACCCGAAACATCAAGTTTCCCGAATTTATTAAGCGGCAGCTCAACTATAGGCTGCGAAACATATCCCCTGACATTTCCCATATAATCGGTTACAGCAATGAGCGAACCCGCAGGGCCGCCGCCGTTTACGCGCAAAGTAATTGAATCATTCTCTGCTTTTAGCATACTTCCCATAAGAGATGCCGCTGTTAAAAGGCGGCCGAGGGCTGCTGTGACAACAGCAGAGGTTCTATGTGTTCTTTCCATTTGTGATACAATATCGGTTGAATCAATCGCAAGGGCAATAATTCCGCCATTTTCAGAAATTGTTCTGACAAGCTCTCCCATTTTAAATACTTTCCTTTCTGCAAACATAAACAATTCTTTGTGTTTTATCATTTACTGAATTAAATGTAAAGTCATCATACCGCGCAATTACGGACATTTTACCTTGTTTTATGCACTGAGTTAAAAACTCATCATCATAAATATACTCGCAAAAGCTCTCCTGCTCCCTCAAATAAGTCCCGTTCTTTTGAGATTTGAAAAAATCAAGAGATATCTCAACAGATCCATCCTTCTCGCAAAAGGCATTTTGCCAGACACAGTAAACATCATCGGTGTCATAAACAAAGGTATTATCG
>JAXJQH010000120.1:0-9746 GCA_036311245.1 Oscillospiraceae bacterium
CCGCAGAACAGTAGTAGCAAAGGCTCAGCTTTTCTCGGACATTTAAAAATAACTTGGAAAAGGGCGCGCCGCCGAGAATAACCGACATAGCCTTCATAGCAGCCTCGTCCTCGTCGCCAATTTTAGTAGAGCAGGTAAAGCCTAATGAAAGCTTGCTTTGCGTAATGCTGTACCTTTCGGTAAACTGTCTGATTTCTCTTGCGGGAGACTTTATGCACGAGCTAATTTCAAAAGGTTTCTCACGCTCGGCAGAGGAGAGGAAAGAAGAAGTGAAAATCTCTTTTGCAGACGCGGCATCCCCACTGCCTGTAAACATTATCTCGATGCGAGCCTTTTTAAGAAGGGTGTTATAGGCATCAAAAACATCGCGCCTATCCAGAGCTTTTGCACTCTCAAGTGTTCCATATTTGCTCATTGCAGCGGGATGACCTTCAAACATCAGCTGCTGGCATTTTGCCTTGGCAAGGGAAATCTTGTCGTTAAGCTCAGCCTTAATGGAGTCAATGAGTGCCTGCTTTTCTGTTTCAAAGGTTTTCTTAGAAAATGCGCCGCCTTCAATAACAGGGTCAAGCAGTAGGCTGCAAAGTATCTTGGAAATCTCAGCAGTAATATTTTCACCCTCAAGTGAAAAACGGTCATCTATTGCAGAAATGGAAAGGGTGAGTAGCTGAATGTCACCCGCCTTGCGGATGTCGTAGTCGCAATTTGCTCCGTAAAGCGAGCTTAAAAGGCGGGAAAACTGCGCTGCATCAGGGCAGGAGCGAAATCCCTTTCTTAATATAAAGGGCAAAACTGCATATGAAGCTGCAGTTTCCTCAGACAGCGGAGCTGCAAGGGTAACCGAAATGCGGTTATTTTTAAACTTTTTGTTTCGGATTTCTGTAAAATATATTCCGTCGGAAATTAAAGAGCGATTAAAATCAAGGTCCATAAATAAATCCTCTCAAATTTACAAAATTTGCTTTTTATAGTATATCACAAAGCGGCACCAAATAACAATAGCTTTTGTCGTTTGTTTACAAAAAAATAAAGTCCCCGCGTGTTGCGGGGACTTTAATCTTACTGCTCGACGGCGTAAACGCAAACTCTCTTGCGGTCACGACCGACTCTTTCGAACTTAACCTTGCCGTCAATCTTGGCAAACAAGGTGTCGTCCGATCCGATTCCGACGTTCTCGCCGGGATGGATGTGAGTGCCTCTCTGGCGAACGAGAATGTTGCCGGCAAGAACAAACTGACCGTCAGCACGCTTTACGCCAAGGCGCTTGGATTCGGAATCACGACCGTTCTTGGTCGAACCGACTCCCTTTTTATGAGCGAAGAATTGAAGATTTAAGCGAATCATTGTTACACCTCCGTAACCGTAATGTTGATAGTGCCGCTGTACTGCTCCTGTATGAGCTCAAGCTGAAGCTTTAGAGCTGAAAGGAACAAATCGGCCTCATTGGTTCTTTTTGCAAGGTTTAAAACGATTTCGTTATCCGAAACCTCAACATCCGCGGGGATATTTGCACATTCGGTAATACCGTTTAAAACTGTCATAACCGCGCTGGTTACTCCTGCGCAAACGATATCGTGTCCACTCTCGGCATATCCCGCGTGCCCCTCAATAGAGAAGGCGGTGTAGTTTCCCTTGCTACTGAAAAATCGTGCGTTAATCATAAATGAAATTAAGCGTTGATAGCTTCGATCTGAACCTTGGTGTAAGGTTGTCTATGACCGAGTTTACGCTTGCTGTCCTTCTTGGGCTTGTAGGTGAAAACAGTGATTTTCTTCGCCTTGCCGTTCTTGAGGACCTTTGCGGTTACGGTTGCACCCTTAACATAGGGAGCGCCGATCTTTGTTTTACCCTCGTTTTCAAGGATGATAACCTTGTCGAAAGTAACAACATCGTCAGTGTTAGCATTGAGCTTCTCAATGAATAAAACATCACCCTGCTCAACACGATACTGCTTTCCGCCGGTTTCGATAATCGCGTACATTCTGGGCACCTGCCTCTGCTGTAATCTCGCTGTTTAAGGCGACGGTAAAACCGTACTTCATTTGGGCATAATACACCCTGCCTCAACCATGCGGCTTAAATATGATACCACACACGGGTGTACTTGTCAAGAAATTTTACAAATTATTTTCTTATTTTCAAATTCTCAAAAAACTCAACTATTGCAAACTTTGCCTCATATTTAGGGCTGGTTACGGTGTCAAGTTCACTTTCACTGAAAACATCCTCCGCCTGCGCGCTGTCCTGAGCTGCGGGGATACAAAGAGCAGGGAACAGTACGCACCACCAGTTCTTGCCCTCGGCTTTTCCTATTTTAACCTGCAAAGCCGAATATGTTCCTGCAGGCATAGTGTACTCTTCGTATTTGCGTGTTTCAAAATACGTCTCACAAATACTTGCCTTTACATCGTAGGAATACCCCTGAGCCTCTATTTCCTCGCGAGCAATGCGCTCAATTTCGGGCAAAGCCGCCTCTGCCACCTCTATCGCTTTGCTTAATGTAAGACTGCTGTCAAAAAGCTCGCCTGAATGCTCTAAAATCGCGTCCCGCACTGTAAGCTTTAAGCTCTGGTCCTCCTCAGAGTCTGAGTTTGCTAAAATATGCAGCCTTAAAACCTCGCCTCTGACATCCTCGCAGCCCCTAGCAAATGCCGAAAAGCTGCTGATAATAACCGATAAGATAAGTCCTACTAAAATTGCAAATTCTGTTCGTTTCATATTTTTTGTCCTTTCTTTTTGTCTTGCAAGGGTATAATTGACTTAAAAAAATGAAACTATTCATAACACGCATTTTTTTGTTTGACTAAAGCTATTTTTGGCTGTATAATAAAGGTGTTAGCATAAACTAACTTAAACGGAAGTGAGAATAATGAAACAATACGATATAATGGGAATGAGCTGCGCCGCCTGCTCTGCAAGAGTTGAAAAGGCGGTGAGCGCTGTAGAGGGAGTTGCATCTTGCAGCGTAAATCTGCTTACAAACTCGATGTCGGTCGAGGGAGATGTCTCGACCGAGCAAATTATTGCAGCAGTTGAAAACGCAGGCTACGGCGCAAGTGAAAAGGGAACGGCACAGAAAAACGCTCAGAAAACAGAAATTCAAAACAATGAAGCTAAAACCATTGTTTTAAGGCTTGTTTTTTCCTCGGTTTTTCTGCTTGCGCTTATGTATTTCAGCATGGGAAGTATGATTGGAAATATGCTGGGATTTAGTCTTCCATACCTCGTTTTTTTAAATCAAAACCCCGTCGGCGAGGGTGTACTTCAAATGCTGCTTGCCCTTGCGGTAATGATTATAAACCAAAAATTCTTTGTAAACGGCTTTAAGGGACTTTTAAAGGGTGCTCCCAATATGGATACACTCGTTGCCCTTGGCTCTGCCGCTGCATTTTCATATAGCGTGGCGCGCGTTTTTGAGGCGACGCGGTTAGCAGCAAATGGTATCGGCGGGGCATCTCACCTCTTGCACGACCTTTATTTTGAGTCGGCTGCAATGATTTTGGTTCTGATAACAGTCGGAAAGCTGTTAGAATCCATCTCAAAAGGCAAAACCACCAACGCTATAAAAAAACTGATGGACCTAAGCCCCAAAACCGCCACAGTGCTAAAAGACGGTAGAGAAACAGTAGTCCCCATAGATAAGCTTAATGTCGGTGATATTTTTATTGTCAGAGCAGGAGCAAATATTCCCGCCGATGCAGTTATTATAAAGGGCGAGTGTAGTGTTGACGAATCTGCCCTGACGGGTGAAAGTCTTCCCGTAGAGAAAACGGTAGGGGACAGAGTTTCTGCCGCAACAGTAAGCCGCTTTGGATATATAGAGTGCCGCGCCGAGCGGATCGGAGAAAATACAACCCTTTCTCAAATCATAAAAATGGTTGAGGATGCCTCGGCAACAAAGGCGCCAATCTCGAAAATAGCAGATAAGGTTTCGGGAGTGTTTGTCCCTATTGTTATAGTTATTGCTTTGATAACCCTTATAGTATGGCTTCTTTTAGGAAAGGAAATCGGTTATGCACTCTCAAGAGCAATCTCGGTGCTTGTTATAAGCTGCCCTTGTGCTCTCGGGCTTGCAACCCCCGTTGCGATTATGGTGGGAAGCGGAGTTGGAGCGCAGCACGGAATATTATTTAAAACCGCCGCCTCTCTTGAGGGCGCAGGCAGAACTCAGATTGTCGCGCTTGATAAAACGGGAACGGTTACTAAAGGAAAACCCGAGGTTACAGATATAGTTGCCTCAGAGGGTACCACAGAAGACGAACTTTTGGCGCTTGCCTATGCCCTTGAAAAGAAAAGCGAGCATCCACTTGGCAAAGCGGTTGTAGAATATGCAGAGAAAAAGGGAATAGAGCTTTTAGAAACTGAAAATGTAAGGATAGTATCGGGAAAAGGATTGTCTGCTGCCTGTAAAGGCGAAAAGCTTGTCGGCGGAAATATTGGCTTTATAGGCGAGGTTGCACAGCCTTTTGAGGCAAAAGGCAGGGCTATTTCAGACGAAGGAAAAACTCCCCTTTATTTTGCGCTGGGAGATAGATTTTTAGGCAGTATAGCGGTTGCTGACGCTATAAAGGATGACAGCCCAAAGGCAGTAGAGAAGCTTAAAAAGATGGGACTTCGGGTCGTAATGCTTACGGGAGATAATGAGAGAACAGCCGCCGCTATTGCAAAGCGGGTGGGCATAACAGAAGTAGTATCGGGTGTCCTGCCCGATGGTAAGCAAATTACAATAGAGGAGCTAAAAAAGAGCGGTAAGGTACTTATGGTGGGTGACGGAATTAACGATGCTCCCGCCCTTACAGCCGCGGACACTGGCGTAGCAATCGGAGCGGGAGCGGATATCGCTATTGACAGTGCCGATGTGGTTCTTAGCAGCAGCCGACTTTCAGATGTTGCAACTGCCATAGCACTTAGCCGCAAAACACTAAAAAATATCTATGAAAATTTATTCTGGGCTTTTATTTATAATGTTATTGGAATTCCACTTGCCGCAGGTGTGTTTATTCCGCTGCTCGGCTGGGAGCTTAGCCCTATGTTCGGAGCGGCTGCTATGAGCCTTTCAAGCTTCTGTGTTGTGTCAAATGCACTTCGATTAAATTTCTTTAAAGCAGAAAAACTAAAACAGAAAAAGGAGAAAAAACAAATGAAAAAAATAATGAAAATTGAGGGTATGATGTGCCCACACTGCTCGGGCAGAGTTAAGAAAACACTCGAGGAACAAAGCTATGTTATCTCTGCTGAGGTCAGCCACGAAAGCGGCAGCGCAGTAGTAACCCTCTCGGCTGAAACCACAAATGATGCACTTAAAACCTTGGTTGAAAACAGCGGATATAAGGTTATCTCTATAGAATAAAAGAAAGCCCCGAGGCAGAGCCTCGGGGCTTTCTTTTATCTTAACCTTCGGTTTTAATGTTTATCCAGAGGTCCTGAACATAGGTGTTTATGTCAGAGGGAAGATGAATGTAGGACTCGCACTTTTTAAGGTAAGCTTCATCAGGATACATTATTTTGTTGTTCTTAACTTCATCATCAAGAAGCTCGTATGCAGCGCTGTTGGGGGTGCAGTAGCCGGTAACATCACAGTTTGCAAGAGCATTCTCGGCTTCCAAAAGGAAGTTAATGTATTTCTCGGCATTTTCCTTGTTCTTACTTCCCTTGGGGATACAAATTGCATCAACAAAACGGTTGGTGCCCTCCTCGGGATAGGCAAAAGAGAGGTCCTCGTTTTCCTGCATCATAACCAGTGCGTCACCTGCATAGTAGGTGGCAAGAGCGGCATCGCCGTTTATCATCTTATCATAAATTTCGTCCATATAATATCCCTGAACAACCTTTTTCTGCTCAGAGAGCTTGTCAGCGGCAGCCTTTATTTCTGCTTTGTTTGTGGTGTTCTGGGAATAACCGAGCATAGTCTGTGCAACTGCAAAGGCATCGCGGCTGTTATTAAACATCAGAATATTGTCGGTGTACTTTTCATTCCAAAGAATATTCCAGCTCTTAACTTCCTCTTTAACGATGCTCTTGTTGTAGATAATTCCAACAGTTCCCCAGGAATAGGGAACTGAATATTCGTTGGTGGGGTCGTAATCGGGATTTTTAAAGGAGTCCATTATGTTGCTTTCAAAAAGAGGAATGTTATCGAAATTAAGCTTTTCAACAAGCCCCTCTTCAATAAGGCGGGCAACCATATAATCCGAGGGGATAATGATGTCATAATCCGCGCCGCCGTTTTTTATCTTGGCGTACATACTCTCGTTGGAATCATAGGTGCGGTATTTAACCTTGATGTTGTATTTTTCCTCAAACAGCTCGTTGAGGTCAACAGTGCCGTTGGAGCCTTCTGCCATATAAGGACCGCCCCAGTTGTAAACGATTAGCTCACCGTCATACTTTTTGCCGCAGCCGGGGAGAAGCGTAATGGAGAAAAGAATAAAAAGCGAGAGAAAAACAGATATAATTTTTTTCATAGCTAAGCCTTTCTATATTAAATTTCAGTGGCGCATCTGCGCCTTTTCTTTGCGGATAGCCGAAATGTTTGAAATTAAAAGAATTATAAGAACCGCTAAGAACAGAAGGGCAGACAGAGCATTTAGCGAGGGCGGAACCTGCTTTTTAAGCATACTGTAAATTGTAACGGGCAGGGTTTGAAAATCGCTGCCACTTGTAAAATAGCTGATTAAAAAGTCATCGAGCGAAAGTGTTACCGCCATTAAAAAGCCCGAAAAGATACCGGGCATTATTTCGGGGATTATAACCTTAAAAAATGCCTGCCTCGGAGTGCAGCCCAAATCAAGCGCAGCCTCAAAAGTGTTTATGTTTACCTGATAAAGCTTGGGCAATACACTTAATATAACATATGGCAGATTAAAGGTAATATGCGCAATAAGAACAGAATAAAATCCCTGCTGAATATCAAAGATGGATGCTACAAACACAAAAAGCAGCATCATTGAGATACCCGTTACAACCTCGGGATTGACCATCGGCATATTGGTAACTGCCATAATTGCGCTCCTTGCGCGCTTTTTCATGCTGTAAATTCCTATAGCCGCAAGCGTTCCTATAAGGGTTGCAATGATAGAGGAGATAAGGGCTAAAACAAGCGTATTTAAAAGCGAGGACATTATCATCTCGTTTTCAAAAAGCTCCTCATACCATCTGAGCGAAAATCCCGTAAAATGAGATTTGCTCTTAGAGTCATTAAATGAAAAAACTATAAGAACAAAAATAGGGGCATAAAGGAAAAGATAAACCAAAGCTAAATAAATCTTGGAGAAGGCCTTTTTCATTATAGCATAACCTCCTCGGAATCCCTGTTCATAAATGCCATACAAATGAGAATAATCAGCATTAGAACTAAGGAGAGCATAGAACCTATGTGGAAATTCGGCTCACCGCCCATAAAATATGTGTCAATAAGGTCGCCAATGAGCATATTTTTAGCGCCGCCGAGCTTCTGCGATATAACAAAGGTGGAAGCGGCAGGTACAAAAACCATTGTAATGCCGTTTACAATTCCGGGAACGCTTAAGGGAAGCAGAACTCTGCGGAAAACCCCCGGCATAGCGCAGCCAAGGTCGCGCGCTGCCTCTATAAGACTATTGTCTATCTTCTGCATAATGTTGTAGAGCGGAATTATCATAAAGGGCAGGAAATTATAAACCATACCAACGATAACAGCGCCCTCGGTGTTTATCATTTTAAGCGGCTCGGTAATGCCGAGAAGTTTAAAGATGCCAAGAGCCTCAAGCAGATTGTTGATAATTCCGTTTCGCTCTAAGAGCGTCATCCAAGCGTATGTGCGAAGAAGGAAATTCATCCACATCGGCAGCATAATGAGCATAACGAGGGTGCGCTGCGTAATCCACTTACAGCGAGAAATTATGTAAGCCATCGGGTAACCGACAACAAGGCAAATAACAGTCGCAATAAAAGCAAGCTTTAGGGAGCGGGCGAAAACGCCCCAGTATTTCCCGATTTGCACAATCCACTCAAGGGTAAATGCCCCCGAGTCATCTGTAAATGCAAAATAAAGCACGAAGCAAAGCGGGACAACGATGAAAATGAGCGACCATACAATGTGAGGAATGGCAAGCGCCCTATTCTTCATCAGCTCCCACCTCCTCATTAGAGATGGGGGTGATTTCAATTTTGTCAAAATCAAATTTAATGCCAATGTCTGTGGCAACCTGCTCGTCAAGCTGAGAGTGAATGAGCCACTGGCGCTCCGCCATCCAGACTATAAGCTCGTTGTGCCTTCCCTTGTAGACAAGAGATTCGAGGTATGCCTTGGAATCTGCAATATCCTCAGAAACAACCTCAATGTCAGAGGGGGCAATGGTAAGCAGAACGCGCGTTCCCTCAGAGAGTCCTAAATTTTCGCGCACGAAAGAAAAGCCGCAGAAAGAAATAGTGTCCTCTTCGGAAACAACACCCTCCAGAACATTCTTGTCATCGGCAAAAAGCCTTTGCATAATATGTATGTCCGCGGGCTCGACGCTAAGGCCCACCTCATCTCCCACCTCTTGCGACTGGGTGGAGTGAACAATGTAGTGGTGCCCCTGACAGTCTACTGAAATTTCAAAGTGCACTCCCTTGAATACAACCGATTCAACTACTCCGCTTATCATTCCGGTGATAACGGGGGAGAGCTTTATGTCCTCGGGGCGAATGACGACATCAACGGGTTGCATAGGAGCAAAGCCCTTGTCAACGCAGGTAAAGTCCTGCCCCTGAAAACGGACAAGGAAATCCTTTACCATAACTGCGTCTATAATATTGCTTTCGCCGATAAAGTCCGCAACGAAAGCATTTTTAGGTTCGTTATAAATATCCTGCGGTGTTCCAACCTGCTGAATAACACCGTCCTTCATAACAACAACGGTGTCGGACATAGTGAGAGCCTCTTCCTGGTCGTGGGTAACATAAATAAAGGTTATGTCAAGGCTCTGCTGAATTTTCTTAAGCTCAAGCTGCATCTCCTTGCGCAGCTTTAAATCGAGCGCGCCGAGCGGCTCGTCAAGTAGGAGTACTCGGGGGTAGTTTACAAGCGCGCGCGCTATTGCAACTCGCTGCTGCTGTCCTCCCGAAAGCTGACTTACCTTGCGCTTATCAAAGCCTTTAAGGTTAACGAGCTCAAGCATTTTGGAAACGCGCATTTTAATCTCGTCACTTGGAAGCTTTTTAACTTTGAGTCCAAATGCTACATTTTCGTAAACATTCAAATGCGGAAACAGAGCGTATTTCTGAAAAACGGTGTTGACATTTCGGCGGTTGGGCGGCAAATCTCCGCAATCCTTGCCGTCAAAATAAACCTTGCCGCTTTTGGCGTTCATAAAGCCGCCGATAATGCGCAGGGTAGTAGTTTTGCCGCAGCCCGAGGGGCCAAGCAACGTAACAAATTCTTTGTCGCGGATAGATAAATTGATTTTATCTAAAACCCGCTCTCCGTCGTATTCAAAAATTACGTCCTCCAGACGAATGATAGGGACTTCTCCCATTTTGCATCCTCCCTTTGCGGTTTTTAACCGTCAGCAATCTTAGGCTCACGGTCTTTTATTAGCTGTTTGCGCCTATTGGTTTCGGATAACGGCGCTTTCTCCTGCTAACCCATAATTCTTTTCGTCACCGCACCCCGCAAAAGGATTTTTATTTCACCGAAAAAAACGGCAAACAACGGGACATAAAAATTATGGTGCACTTGTTTTTGCATATAGATGCAAAATAACATTATAAATATAGTGATAAAC
>JAXJQH010000121.1:0-1426 GCA_036311245.1 Oscillospiraceae bacterium
AGATAATTTTTCCCATAAGAGGGCTGCTTTCTCATAAAAAGAATATTGACAGCAAAATTGCCCCAAAAATCACCGCCGAGCTTGACAGATTTGCCTTTTCAAACGATGAATTTACACTCAAGGCGCTTGAAACCGTAAAACAAATGGGAATAGAGCGGGTAATGGTTCAAAATATCGGTCAACTGACGCTTGTCAAAAACAAAGGCTTTAAAATAACCTTTGGCCCGTTTATGAACACAACAAACAGCCGAGCGCTTGAGCTTTTAAGTGAAAACTGCGTGGATAGGGCAGTGGCGAGCTTTGAGCTGTCGCAAAAAAGTCTTAGTGAGCTTATGCCCTTTACAGAGATAGAGGCGCTGGTTTACGGATATCTGCCTCTTATGCTCACAAGAGCCTGCCCTAAAAAGTCGGTGTCCGATTGCAGCTTCTGCGCCGCTAAGAGTTCATTTCTCGTTGATAGAAAAGGCTCTGAAATGAGGATATTTTGCCGCGGAGCAGTAAGCGAAATATACAACTGCGTTCCGCTTTGCGCCCCTGTTGAAAATTCGGAATTTAAAAAAGCAGATTTCCTTTTGTGCTATTTTACAGTGGAAAGCCCTGAGCGCTGCAGACAGGTGCTAAGTAGCATAAAAAACGGAATTTGCCCCGAATGTCGGGAGGGATTTACCCGCGGACTGTATAAAAACGGCGCAATTTAGCGGAAAATTTGAAAAAATTTACAGTTTTGTATTGTGAAAAGGGAAAAAATGGGTTATAATATAAGTCAGCTTAGTATGTTTCTTAAATTTCTTTGAGTTTCAGAGAGGAGAAAAAAATGTTAGATAGGTTAAAATTCAATTTCAATATGTTTTCCAAGGATATCGGTATCGACCTTGGTACCGCAAACACCCTTGTCTATATGAAAGGCAAAGGCATTATTATGCGTGAGCCCTCGGTTGTTGCAAAGGATATCAAGAATAACACCGTTAAATTTGTAGGTCGCGAGGCAAAAGAGGTTATCGGTAGAACCCCAGGCTCCATCGTTGCTGTAAGCCCGCTTAAGGATGGTGTTATTTCGGACTTTGCTATTGCCGCAACTATGCTCAAAATATTTATTTCAAAGGCAATCGGCAACTCTGTTTTCAGTAAACCCAGAGTGGTTATCTGTATCCCCTCGGGCGTTACAGAGGTTGAAAAGAGAGCTGTTAAGGATGCCGCTTATAAGGCAGGCGCAAAGCAGGTCAATGTTATTGAAGAGCCTATGGCTGCCGCCATCGGTGCAGGTCTGCCAATATCCGAGCCTATCGGAAGTATGGTCGTCGATATCGGCGGCGGTACAAGCGAGGTTGCTGTTATTTCTCTCGGCGGCATCGTAACTGCACAGTCTGTTCGCGTCGCAGGTGACCAGTTTGACCTTGCGATAATCAACTACATCAAAAAGAAATAT
>JAXJQH010000122.1:0-52634 GCA_036311245.1 Oscillospiraceae bacterium
ATTTATCACAAAGAACAAGGGGTTATCGCTGAGCACTCCCGCACAAAGCTCGACCAAATCGTAAATCTGGTCCTCAAGCTGCCAGACCTCGCCCGACGGGCCTCTGCCATATGACGGCGGGTCCATAATAACGGCATCATATCTTCTGCCGCGGCGAATTTCGCGCTCAACGAACTTTTTGCAGTCATCAACTATCCAGCGGATAGGCTTATCAGCAAGACCTGAAATTGCGGCATTTTCTCTTGCCCACGAAACCATACCCTTTGACGCATCAACGTGGCAAACGCTGGCACCTGCCGCGGCGCAGGCAAGGGTTGCGCCGCCCGTATATGCAAAGAGGTTTAAAACCGAAATTTCTCTGCCCGCGCCCTTTATTATTTCATCAAAAAATTGCCAGTTTACAGCCTGCTCGGGAAAAACACCCGTATGCTTAAAGCCCGTAGGGCGCACAAGCATAGTCAAATCCCCAAAGCGGACATTCCAGCTCTCGGCGGTCTTATTAAAAATTTCCCAATGTCCGCCGCCCTTGTTGGAGCGGATATATCGGGCATCTGCGCTGTCCCACTCAGGGCCTCTTGAGGTTTTCCATATTATCTGCGGGTCGGGTCTGATGAGTGTTACATCTCCCCAGCGCTCAAGGCGTTCCCCACAAGATGTGTCAAGTAGTCTATATTCTGAAAACTGCGTGCTGTATCTCATATTTTCTCCTGATTTTTAAAATGAAATCTGCGCATCGCCGCTATTAGGCATAAGTCCTAAATGCTCGTAGCCCATCGCTGTGACGCATCTGCCGCGCGGTGTGCGGCTTAAAAAGCCTATCTGCATAAGATATGGCTCATAAACATCCTCAAGGGTAACGGTTTCCTCACCAATTGCGGCGGCAAGGGTCTCTAAGCCCACAGGGCCGCCGTTGTAGCCCTTTATTATGGTTTCAAGCATTCGTCTGTCAATGTTGTCAAGCCCCATATGGTCGATTTCAAGCCTTAAAAGCGCGGTGTCGGCAAGAGAGCGAGTTATGCAGCCGTCACCTATTATCTGCGCAAAGTCGCGCACCCTCTTAAGTAAGCGGTTTGCAATACGGGGAGTGCCGCGCGAGCGGCGTGCAATCTCTAAAGCTCCGTCCTCTTCGCAGTCAATCTCCAAAAGACGCGCCGAGCGGCGAATAATTTCGCAAAGCTCCTCGGGGGTGTACATTTCAAGGCGCAGGATAACGCCAAATCTATCTCGTAGCGGAGCTGAAAGCTGACCTGCGCGGGTGGTGGCTCCTATAAGAGTAAACTTTTTAAGGTCAAGGCGAATGGACCGAGCCGATGGGCCTTTTCCTATTATGATATCGAGAGCATAATCTTCCATAGCGGGGTATAAAATCTCCTCAACCGCTCTTGAAAGCCTATGAATTTCGTCAATGAAAAGGATATCTCCCTCATCAAGCCCTGTGAGCAGGGCGGCAAGGTCACCGGGTTTTTCAATAGCAGGGCCGCTTGTTACGCGGATGTTTACATTCATCTCATTGGCAACAATTCCCGCAAGGGTGGTTTTTCCAAGTCCCGGAGGCCCATAGAGAAGCACGTGGTCGAGCGACTCTCTTCTGCCTCGAGCCGCATCAATATAGATTTTCAGGTTTTCCTTGGCTTTTTGCTGACCGATATATTCATCTAAAGTCTTAGGACGCAGAGATACCTCAGTTTCGCTATCCATAGAATTATATTCGGGCATTATTATTCTGTCATCAAGTCTGGTCTCGTAATCCTCTACCGGCATTTTCTGCTCCCCCTCTCATTTACATTTTAGCAAGTTTGCGAAGCGCAAATCTAATCATATCATCACTACTGAGTGACGCATCAATGCTCGAAAGCGCCGAAAGCGCCTCACTGCGGTTATATCCTAAAGTGACAAGTGCGCTTATCGCCTCTGAAAGATTATCGGCTCCTACCGTTCTCTCGGTGCGGCTATCGAAAATATCATCGGGAGCGGAGATAACTCCGCTCGGAAGGCTCTTCGAGGCTTTGTCTTTTAGCTCTAAAACAATTCTCTGAGCGAGCTTAGGGCCGACTCCCTGAGCCTTGGTTATCATTTTGGCATCGCCCGAGGCAATAAACAGCATAAGTCTGTCAGGGGCAAATTCCGAGAGAATTGCAAGCGCCGCCTTGGGGCCTACTCCCGAAACCGAAATGAGCATCTTAAAACAGTCGAGCTCATCGCGCGAGGCAAAGCCGAAAAGGTCGAGCGAGTTCTCAGTTATGTGCATATAGGTAAAAAGCGTTACGATGTCACCCGATAGGCGCGATATAGTCTGATTAGTAGTCTGACAGCTGTAGCCCACACCTGCGCACTCTATAACTATAGTACCGTTTTCCTTGTGGATAAGTCTGCCCGTTAAACTGTAAATCATAGGGATTTCTCCTTATTTTTAAGGTTGTTTAAAAGCTCATAGCTCTGCGAATGGAAGCTGTGCGCGTGACAGATGGCAACCGCCAGCGCATCGGCGGTGTCATCAGGCTTGGGAACTTCCTTTAATTTCAGAAGCTGCCTTGTCATTTCCATAACCTGCTTTTTCTCGGCAAGGCCATACCCAACAACCGCCTGCTTTACCTGCATAGGGGTATACTCAAAAATATCAATATGCCGCCTTGCCGCCTCCGTTATTATAACGCCGCGTGCCTGTGCGACATCTATGGCGGTGGTGGTGTTGCTTGCAAAGTAAAGCTTTTCAACCGAAACCGCCTGCGGCTTATATTTATCTAAGATTGCCGCTGTCCTCTCGCTGATTTTTAAAAGTCTGTCGGGAAAAGGCTCGCCTGCCTGAGTTGTAATAGCGCCAAAGGCAAGCGGAGTAAGCCTCCCGTGCGTAAAATCAACAAGTCCCCAGCCGACTATTGCATACCCAGGGTCAATACCTAAAACAAGCACGCACGACGCCTCCGTTCCCTTAAAAATGAGTACAGTTTCCCGATTTTAATTCAACCTATATTATAGCACAAAACATTCCCTCTGTCTACATATTTTCACTCCCTAAAGCCGCTAAAATTGTTAATATTTTTATATAAAACTATATTTTTTCCCGCCTATTATAATTTAGGTCAAATTACCCCTATTTTTTATTAGGGAAATTTGCCATAATATTTTTGGGTGATAATATGAACAGATTAAAAGAGCCACGAAAAGAAAGGGGATATACCCAAATCAAAATGCAGATACTCACAGGCATTGACCAGTGCGACTACTCCAAGCTTGAAAGCGGAAAAAGGCATTTTACCTTTGAGCAGTACAGAAAATTAGCTCTTGCACTTGACACAAGTATGGACTATTTAGCCGAGCTTACAGACCAAAAGAAACCCTACCCCAAAGCTGACAAAACAAGATAAGTATGAATTTACCTGTAAGAAAAAGAGTAAGGCTTAAAAATTATGATTACAGCCAAAATGGATACTATTTTATAACGATGTGCACAAAAGAAAAGCAAAAGCTATTGTGTAAAATTGTAGGGGACGATGCCCACATCGTCCCGTCACCTTACGGCATAATAATAGAAAAATACATAAAAACCATTGTTGGTATAGAGAAGTATGTGATTATGCCGAATCATATACATCTGATAATTAAAATCGATAGCGGGACGATGTGGGCATCGTCCCCTACAAAGTCAATTCCACAAATAATTAAATCACTTAAAACTTTAGTTACAAAAGAAGTAGGAAAATCGATTTTTCAGCGCTCTTACCACGACCATATTATCCGCAATGAAAACGACTACCTCAAAATTTGGAACTACATCGACACAAATCCTCAGAAATGGTGCGAGGACTGCTTTTACGCAGAATAAGAAGCATAGAATAAAAAGAAAAAGCGGCGAGTTTTAAAAACTCGCCGCTGTTTTGTTTTAATTTAGAAACGGTCTCTCTTTACATAGTGAGTGTGGAGAACCTCGTGAGCCTTGTGGCTGCCAGGAGCGCCGAAATACTCATCATAAAGCTGCTTGACAACGGGGTTGTCATGCGACTTTCTGAGGGTGCTGTTCTTATCAATATTGTAAAGAACAGCGGCTCTCTTGGCACGGATATCGGTAAAGCTCTGGACATTTGAAGGCTGAATGGGCTGTCCGCCGCCGTTTACACAGCCGCCGGGGCAAGCCATAATCTCAACAAAGTGATACTCTGCTTCGCCTGCGCGGATTTTGTCAAGAAGCTCTCTTGCGCAAGAGAGGCTCGATGCAACCGCAACCTTAACCTCGATATTGCCGACCTTATAAGAAGCCTCTTTGATTCCCTTGGTTCCACGAACCTCGTGGAATTCAAGAACCTTAAGCTCTTCTCCTGTAATGGTTTCAACAGCAGTTCTGAGCGCTGCTTCCATAACACCGCCGGTAGCGCCAAAGATAACGCCTGCGCCGGTAGAGGTTCCGAGAGGAGCATCGAATTTCTCATCCTCAAGGTTTACAAAGTCAATACCTGCGCGCTCAATCATACGGGAGAGCTCACGGGTTGTGATAGCAACATCAACATCGGGAACGCCCGCAGCAGCCTCGCCATCGCGTCCGCACTCAAATTTCTTTGCAGTACAGGGCATTACGCTGACAACAAACAGGTCTTTGGGGTCGATACCCTCTTTCTCAGCATACCAGGTCTTTGCAACTGCGCCAAACATCTGCTGAGGAGACTTGCAGCTGGAGAGGTTGTCAATGAAATCGGGATAATAGTGCTCACAGAATTTAACCCAACCGGGTGAGCAGGATGTGATGAGGGGAAGCTTGCCGCCATTCTTAAGACGGTCAATAAGCTCGTTAGCCTCCTCAATAATGGTGAGGTCGGCAGAGAAATCGGTGTCATAAACACCGTCAAAGCCGAGTCTTCTGAGAGCTGCAACCATCTTGCCCTCAACATCGGTGCCGATAGGCATACCGAATGCTTCACCGAGAGCCGCGCGGATTGCAGGAGCAGTCTGAACAATGACCTTCTTAGAGGGGTCATTGAGAGCCTCCCAAACCTTTGCAGTGTCGTCCTTCTCATAAAGAGCGCCGACAGGGCAGGCGGTGATGCACTGACCGCAGGAGATGCATGCTACGTCAGCAAGGTCCTGATCAAATGCACAGCCGATGTGGGACTCAAAGCCGCGGTTGTTAGGTCCGATAACGCCAACGGTCTGAACCTTGGAGCAGGCTGCTACGCAGCGGCGGCAAAGGATACATTTGTTGTTATCGCGAACCATATGGGGAGCGCTTTCGTCAAGCTCATAGTCATTAACATCGCCTGCAAAGTGGTCAACATCGTCAACACCGTAGTCACGGCAGAGCTTCTGCAGCTCGCAGTTTGTGCTGCGAACGCAGGAAAGGCACTTTTTATCGTGATTAGAGAGGATAAGCTCTAAGGTAAGCTTTCTCGACTCCATTACCTTGGGGGAGTTTGTAAAAATCTCCATACCCTCGGCTACAGGGAACATACAAGAAGTTACAAGACCTCTTGCTCCCTTTACCTCAACAAGGCAGATACGGCAAGCGCCGATTTCATTAACGTCTTTTAAATAGCACAGTGTCGGAATATAGATACCGACGCTCTGGGCGGCCTCAAGAATGGTTACGCCCTTAGGCACACTGTAAGGCATGCCGTTGATTTGAATATTTACTTTTTCCATTTTTGGCACCCCTTTCCTTACTTCTTATAGATTGCGCCGAACTTACATTTCTCCATGCAAGCTCCGCACTTGACGCACTTGGAATTATCAATAATGTGAGGCTCTTTAACCTTGCCCGAGATAGCGCCTGCGGGGCAGACACGCGAGCAGAGGGTGCAACCCTTACACTTGTCAGCATCAATGTTGTAGGTGAGCAGCTTCTTGCAAACGCCTGCGGGGCATTTCTTGTCAACAATGTGAGCAAGATACTCATCACGGAAGAAGCGGATAGTGGAAAGAACGGGGTTGGGAGCTGTCTGACCGAGAGCACACAGCGAGTTGGCTTTGATGTACTCGCAGAGCTCTTCAAGTCTGTCAAGGTCTTCCATTTCGCCCTTGCCATCGCAAATCTTCTGGAGAAGTTCAAGAAGGCGCTTTGTGCCGATACGGCAGGGAGTACACTTACCGCAGGACTCATCAACAGTAAATTCAAGGAAGAATTTAGCGATATCAACCATACAGGTGTCCTCATCCATAACGATAAGTCCGCCCGAGCCCATCATACAGCCAATAGCTGTGAGGTTATCATAGTCGATGGGGGTGTCAATGAGGGATGCGGGGATACAACCGCCGGAAGGTCCACCGGTCTGAGCAGCCTTAAACGGCTTGCCTCCGGGGATACCGCCGCCGATATCATAGATGATTTCACGAAGGGTGGTTCCCATAGGAATTTCAACAAGTCCGGTGTGCTCAATCTTTCCGCCGAGAGCGAAGACCTTGGTTCCCTTGGACTTCTCGGTTCCCATAGATGCAAACCACTCAGCGCCGCGAAGAATAATCTGAGGAATGTTGGCAAAGGTTTCAACATTGTTTTCAACAGTGGGGCAGCCATACAGACCCTTTACTGCGGGATAGGGAGGACGGGGTCTGGGCTCGCCTCTGTGACCCTCGATAGAGGTCATAAGAGCGGTTTCCTCACCGCAGACGAATGCACCCGCGCCAAGACGGATGTCCATATCAAAGTCAAAGCCTGTGCCGAAGATGTTTTTACCTAAGAGTCCGTACTCACGGGCATCCTCGATAGCTTTCTGTAGTCTCTTAACAGCGATGGGATACTCAGCACGAACATAAACATAACCCTGATTTGCGCCTACTGCGTAACCGCAGATAGCCATAGCCTCGATAAGGCAGTGGGGGTCGCCCTCAAGAACAGAGCGGTCCATAAATGCGCCGGGGTCACCCTCGTCAGCGTTACATACAACGTATTTCTGAGGACCGTCAGCAACGAGTGACCATTTGCGACCGGTGGGGAATCCGCCGCCGCCTCTGCCACGAAGTCCGGAGTCGATAACACACTGTGTAACCTCCTGGGGAGTCATCTCGGTGAGAACCTTACCGAGAGCCTCATAACCGTCCATAGCTATGTACTCTTCAATATCCTCGGGGTCGATAACGCCGCAGTTACGAAGAACAACACGGTTTTGCGATTTGTAGAAAGCAGTGTCATTTAAGGAAACATTGCCCTCGACCTCAGCATCGCCTGTGTCATTATAGACAAGGCGCTCAACGATACGGCCCTTGAGCAGATGCTCCTCAACGATTTCCTTGACATCCTCAGCGGTTACACGGCTGTAGAATGTTCCGTCGGGGTAAACGATGACAACGGGGCCGAGTGCGCAAAGACCGAAGCAACCGGTCTGTACGACCTTAACTTCCTCAGAGAGACCGTTTTTCTCGATATTCTCAGCAAATGCTTTCTGAATATCTACGCTTCCCGAAGAGGTACAACCCGTACCGCCGCAAATCAAAACATGTGCACGAATCATTTATATTACACCTCCAAAAATTACTGATTTTTAGCGAAGGTGTATTCTGCTACAACCTTGCCATCTTTAAGATGCTCTTTAGCAATTTTCTTTGCCTTTTCTGCATCAACCTTTACATAGGTGACCTTCTCTTTGCCTGCCTCGAAAACCTCGACAACCGGCTCAAACTGGCAGATGCCGATGCAGCCTGTCTGCGATACGGTTACTTTTCCTGCAAGGCCAAGAGCTTCAACCTCTTGTACAAGTGTGTTTAAAACGGGGCGAGCGCCTGCTGCGATGCCGCAGGTTGCCATTCCGACAACTACGCGAACTTCCTCGCCACCCTCGCGGATAACGACCTTGTCCTTCATTTTTTCTTTAATCGCCCTGAGTTCTGCTAATGATTTCATAGAGTTCTTCCTTTCCCTATTTAATTGTTTTGGGAATACTGCTCTCGCAGAAATTCCTCAATCCATTTGATTACCTCAAAGGTACTGAGCGGTGTGTCCCCAAGCACCTCTCGAAGCTCTCTTGTATCAAGAGTAGCCTCTTTTCCCTGCCACTTATGACAAAATAAAAAGTCGGTGTCGGGATGACCGTGGATGAGCGTTGTGATGCTTGCACACACATCGCCCAGCGGGGTAAAGTCAATATGATTTTTGTAAAAAGACGCTGAAATGACAGTTCCGTGACTCTCGGGGTATTCATCTATATGCTTAGAGGAGAGACTGAGCGCTCCGCCCGTCTGCTCCGCCTGCATTTTTAAAAGGGGTATCCCCAAGCCGACACTGCGTGTCGTTCGCGTCGTATAAAAAGGGTTTTGCGCGGCTAAAACCGTTTGGGGTTTCATGCCGCAGCCGTTATCCCGAATTGTAACGGTGAGCAGCTGCTCACCCTCGTCTATCAGGATTTCGGTTAATGTTGCTCCTGCCTTGACTGAGTTTTCAGCGATATCGAGAATATTGAGTGACAATTCTTTCATTTCGCACCTCTCAGGTAGGCAAAAAGCCTTTCTCTGACCTCCTGTGCGCTCTCTGCGCCGTCAGGAAGCTCAATATAATCCGTTTTTTCCTTGATATCCCACAAATAGTGCGCATCCGAGCTTACAATAAATCTGTTTTGAGGAAGATGTGTGACCCTTGAAAGGTCATCTCTCAAATCCCCCGAGTGAAGCTCGGCAAAGTTAAATCTCGGTGTTTGTGGAAAAGCGCCAAGCACAGCTATAATGCTGTTTGACTGCTTGTCGATATGCGCGGGGTAGCAAACACCAGCGTATTTTTCACACAGAGCGGGCACCTCTTCAAGCGACAGCGTTGTGGCGTTTATGAGAAGGTTTTCCTCCTCGCCCACTACCTCATCGTTTTCATTTACGATAAGCTGCTCTCCAAAGATGTCTTTTCTGTTTTTGTAAAAAACGCGCCTTTTTTCAACCTCGCTGTCAAATTCCATCGCCGACTCAAGCGTCGGAAACAGGCAGACTATGTGGATATCCTCCGCCGTTGTAAGCTCCATGCCCGCAACGGGCACAATGCCGTGCCTTTCGCACGCTGAGAAAAAAGCGGGACAGTTTTTGCAGGAATTATGGTCGGTAAGCGCCATTATATCAAGAGAGTTGAGCTCTCCCATCCCCGCAATGCTATCGGGGGTAGACTCTCTATCCCCGCAAGGGGAAAGGCAGGAGTGAATGTGCAGATCGTAATAGTACTTCATAACACATTTCCAAGCAAAAGAGCGAGTTCATAAGCGCTTTTTTCCGACGAAAGAATATTTATACCCTTGTTTTTCGCAGCCGCCTCTGCGTCCTCATCGAGCATTACCGACTCAGCGAGAATAACGCAGGATACATCAGAAAGCGATGCGACCGCGATAACATTGATATTTGACATTATGGTGACCCAGACATTGCCGCTTTGAGCCTTGCCCATCACCCAGCTAAGCAGGTCTCCGCAGTAGACGCCCTCTATTTCCCTATCCCCATCGGGCAGGATAAGGGGTTTAAGCTCTGTTTTTTCACACAGACCCTTTACCGTCATCTGTTTCACCGACCTTGTTTTTATTTCTGTATTGTAAAATAGGACATTCTTCGATTTTGGCGCAGTTTTTAACCACATCCACAGCAAACGCGCGGCAATTTGGAGCGCCGCAGCTTCCGCAGTCTATCCCAGGCAGCTGCTCTTTGAGCTTTCCTATTTCCGCCATCATTCTTATAGACTCCGCCATATTATCGCTGAGCTTTGAGATGGGCTGGTAGGCGGGGAGATTTTCAAACAGAAATTTCTCGTCCACGCTATCCTTTTTATCCTCGGGCAGAAAATTTTGCGAAACGGGCAGATACCTCTTAAGTCCTCTGAGTCTTGCCTTGGCAATGAACGGGTTTTGCACCGTCATAACCCCGCCGACGCAGCCGCCGGTGCAGGCATTGAGCTCAACAAACTCAAGGTCGGGAATACTTTCGTGCTCTATCTGGTCAAGAACACGGATAACATTGTCAATACCATCAGCCGCGAGGTAGCTCTCATTAAAGATAGCCGTTGCCTCGCCGCCGCTTGTTGCCCAGCCTATTCCTATTACCCCTGAGCTACTGAGAGGCGGAAGGTTACAAGAATTTTTCATAGCTCCAAGCAGCGAAAAGTAAATATCGCTGATGGACACCACCACATCGACCTCGCTTTTGTAATCAGCAAACCCGTTATTAACATAGCTTGCCTTTGCGGGGCAGGGTGAAATAAAAAACACACCTATATCAGAAGCTTTAAGCTCACTATGCTCCCGAAGCGCCTTTTCTCTTGCAAGGCGCGCCGCAACCTCCATAGGAGGGAGCATATGTATGATGTTTTCCGAAAGGGTTGGAAATCTCAGACCGATAAGCCTTAAAACAACGGGGCAAGCCGAGCTTATGGCGGGTTTTTTTACATTGTTTTCCTTAAGGTAATTCCTTGTATAGGCAGAAACAAGCTCTGCCGCCGCAGAAACCTCAAAAACATCATCAAACCCGAGCTTTAAAAGCCCGTCCAGCACATAGTCAACATCATCAAGATTCTCAAACTGCCCATAAAGCGTTGGAGCAGGCAGCGCAATATTATATTTAAACCGCTCCATTTCGGAAAGACTTGCACATTTTGCCTTTTTTGCCTTATTGGGGCAAACGCGGATACACTCACCGCAGTCGATACATCTGTCCTGATTTATAACGGCGTGATTATCCCTGATTCTGATTGCCTCTGTCGGACAGCGGCGCAAGCAGGTTGTGCAGCCGTTACACTTACTCACATCGAGATAAACCGAATGTTTATACGTGTTCATAAAACTATACCTGCCGAAAATTAATTATTTAATATCGACCCTCATTGTTATGTCGGTACCTTTTCCGACCTCGGATTTTATCTCCATAAAGTCGGAGTATCGCTTCATATTGGGCAGACCCATTCCCGCGCCAAATCCAAGCGAACGGACATTGTCGGTTGCAGTAGAGTAACCCTCCTGCATCGCCTTTTCAATATCCTTTATGCCCGGACCGTGGTCAACAAGCCTTATGGTAACGCTCTCCTCACTGACGGAAACGATAGCCTCGCCGCCGCCCGCGTGAATGACCATATTTATCTCGCCCTCATACATAGCAATGGAAACGCGGCGAATTATCTCGGGCGAAAGCCCCAGCTGCCGCAGATTTTTCTTAACACTGACTGATGCCTGACCTGCCGATGTAAAGTCAGACCCATCTACCGAAAACTTAAATGTTAAAAGCTCAGCCATTTTTAGCTGTTGCTCCAAGTCCGCTGCTGTATAGAATACCGCAGGCCTCATACATTCTTCTCTCGGTCGCCATAAGAACAATTCCGCTCTCACGGGCAAGAGAAATCATTTCGGGGGTGGGCTGCTTACTGCGGACAAACACTATGCAAACCATATCCATCATCTCGGCTGTGCGAACAACCTGAGAGTTGACAAGACCGGTAAGCAGCACCGCCTGGTCCTTGACATAAGCGAGCACATCGCTCATCATATCACTTCCGCAGGCAGAGTAAACGTGTTTTCCTAAGTGCTCCTCATTGCAGATAACATCGGCATTCAATAGGTCTTTAATAGTACTGATTTTCATACAGATACTGTCCTTTTCTTAAAATACAAAATCAGTCGTTGTATTTTGCGAGAATGTCGTCAACATCGTCAGCAGTCAGTCTTCCGTAAACCTCATCGTTAACGGTGAGAACGGGAGCAAGACCGCAAGCGCCGATGCAGCGGCAAGCCTCAAGAGAAAACTTAGCGTCAGCAGTGCATTCGCCGCCTGCGATGCCGAGCTTCTCGGAAAGTTTATCAAAAATATCGCCCGCACCCTTAACATAGCAGGCAGTTCCGAGGCATACCGAAATCCTATACTTACCCTTGGGGTTAAGAGCGAACTGTGCATAGAAAGTTGCAACTCCGTAAACCTCTTCGAGCGGAATGTTCAGACCCTCAGCTATCATCTCTTGAACTTCGATAGGCAGGTAGCCATAAATATCCTGTGCTTTTTGCATAACAGGCATAAGGCAACCTCTTTGGTCCTTTAGTTCACAGATGATTTGCTTAAGCTGTGCTTCCTGCTCAGCAGTTCCCGAAAAAGGAACCTTACAAATCGTGTTTGCCATTATTCATACCTCCATAGTTGTAACTGGACATAACGTCACAGATACATTATAACAGATAGTTTTGAAAAAATAAATATCTAAAAAGTGGTTTTTTGATATTTTTTTCACATTTTACAGAAAATTTTCCGAATTTTTTTCTTTTAAAGCTCTCGGCAACAAAAATTCCCCTCACAAAGAGGGGAATTTTTGTGATTTTTTCGTCTTTAATAATCGCTGGGGACATCTCTTCCGGCCACAAATTCATTAAGGCCGAAAATAAGTGTGTCGACATACTTGGAGCGAACAAGCGCAAGGTCGCTGTCATTTAAACGAATAAGATACTTTCTCGTTTCGACCTTTACATATTCGAGGACATCCACCTTTTCGCGCTCGCGATAGGTGTATGTTATCTTAAGGTCGGCATCTCCCTTGTACTGTCCTGGCTTTACCGATTCCTCACAATACGCCAGCATAACCAGCTGATAGAGGTCGCGGTACTCGGCTGTGGACAGCTTTTTGCCATTAAGGCGCACAACAAGGTCGTCATCCTCGCCGCTGCTTTCAAAGACATACTTTTTACCCTCTGTTTCAAAGGCGAGGGTGTCTATCTCATCAATAACAACATTAACGACAATGGAACTCATATATGTGACAAGATCCTCTTTGAAAAAGCTAAAATCCGCCGCATCGACAATAAATATCGGCTCTCTCTGGTTGGAAACTGCATAGTAGCACTCCTTTTCGTCTACAGTTACAGTATTGCCGAGCTTTATAATAAGGTCTCCCTTTGTCGACTCGACTTTAATGGTAACATAGGGGTCGGAAAGACCGCACTGACTAAGCTGCGCAGCAGTGGGATTTAGGCTGTATATATCCTTAGCATAAACACCGTAATAAGCATTCTGCAAGCCAAGATAGCTATCATTCGAGGTGTCAACCTTCATAGGAGAGGTGAAAATATATTGAGCAGGAGACAGCTTACCTGTGGTATCTTCCCCATTTTCAACCGCCTCAGTGTAGGTAACATACTCGGGGTTTTGCTCAATAATGATAGGATTTTCAAGCCCTTTTCCGACAAAGCTGAGCTTTTTGACTGTGGGGTACTGCTTATTTCCATCTTCATCGGTAGTTACAGTATCTGTAAGCGAGAGATCGAGATATGCCGAGCTTTTAAGCTCAAAGGGCTGTACCCAATAGTATTCGACCATATAAACCTTGTCATTTTGTTTTAAATAAACATAGGAGTAACCCGAGGAGTTTGTGCTGCCCATCTGGAAAGAGAGCTTTTCTCCTGTGCTGTAAGTTACAGTGGCGGATATGCCCTCATCGGTAATACCGTAAACCGAAAGGTCCTCAGGGTTTTCCGCTATTTCCTTGGTTGCCGCAAATTCAATACAGCTTTCCATAAGGGTATCAAGCGCTTTGGAGTTAAGAGGAAATTTTTCCGCCCCTTTAAGCGCCCAGGTTTCCTCTTTTACATAGTTCAGAGTGAATCCACCCGTAGCATTCTGCACGGTTATATCGCGAACCTGCTCCTTTTCAAAATCAAATACCTTAAGATATCCGTAAAAATCAGTTTCAACGCTGGCAGTTTCGGACGATGACCCTAAGGAGTTTCCCTTTTCGCTCTGCTCAGGCAGGTTTAAAACCACAACCAGCGCCGCGACAAGAACAAGCAGCGCCGCTGCCGCAGCAATAATAACCCTTATTCGTTTACTCATAAGAACCTCCTGCGGATATATACCACGATGCAAAGTATAAGCAGCAGAACGGGAACAACAACAGTTGCAATAATTCCGATAGTATTTGCCATATTATAGGTTATGCCCAGAGCAGCTGCGGTAAGGCTCTTTGAGGGAATAGCCAGGGTGTTGCCTCTGCCGAGAGTTGAATCAACGGCAGCAATGGTAATATCGGGGTTTGCGGAATATGCCTTTTCAAACTGCTCATCCTCAAAAAATCCAAGCGAGTTTACATAAAGCAGGTTGGATTCCAAAACATCCAAATCCTGACTGTACCTTGAATAGGTGGTGCGGGCCATTGCAACATAAGGATATGCCTCGCCATCTCCCTTATCAAAGCCGTTTTCGGTAGCCTTTCCTACCTTAGAGGTTTCGGTGTGCTGAAGGATTATGCTGTTTTCCATATAAGTGTCAAGAACCTTGGCAATAGTGGTAGGTCTGCCGTAGTATCCGTATGCAGAAACCTCTGACATGGCGAAGCCAAGGGTCAGCTCAGCGTCAATAAAATCAAGATGGTTGAGAGCGGGGTTGCTTGCATATGCAATAGACTCATCGCTCTCGTAAACAACGCCCTCAGAAACAACGATACCCCAGTCATGAAGGAAAGCCTCGACATTGGGGAGAACGGGCTGGGTGTAATCGGCAATATACATAACATTCTTGCCGTATTTTCCGCCGTTGTAAAGGAATTCATCAAGCTTTTTAAGGTCCCCTTCAGAATAATCCTTTGTGGGAGCAGCTATAACAAGCAGGTTGCTGTTATAATCGAGCTCCTTGAGGATACTTTGAGAATTAACAGCGTAGCCGTTATTTTCAAGAAGATTGGTAAGCTTTTCGGGCATCTGCTCACCGTGACCTGTAATAACGGTGGCAACGGGGTCGTCAGACGCGGTTACAACCATAATAGCGGTTGAAAGAGCATACTCAGCAGTCAGGCTATAGTTGACTTCACTGTTGCCATTCTCACTGGTTGAACCGCTTGTAGACTCATCCTGCTGGGTGTAAATAAAGTCACTCGTCGACAGCTGGCGGTAACGCTCGCCGCAAACAACAAGAGCATCGCCTAACGCAAGCTCAATGTTATCATAATCGGCGGCAAAGCCTGGGTTCTTGTCAATATCCACATATGATATCTTGAGATGGGGGGTATACATCTTGTATTTCTCAGCAAGGGTAATAACCTTGTAATAGTATTCGTCAGAAACCAAATCTGTCTTCTCACCGATGAAAATAATTTCTATCTCATATTTCTCAAGGGTTTTAAGATAGTCAATAGACTGCTCCGACAGCTCATAATACTGCTTGTCGGTGGTGTCGATACTGGCGGTAGGGATTCTTGCCGCAACAAGCTCTATAACGATATTGCAGATTATGACCGCCGCAATAACAATGGCAGTGAAAACGACCGAAAGCGAGCCGTACTTTAAGCGTTTTTTAAGCTCGGCGCCTGTAAGCCCCGTCTTTTTACTCACGCGCTCTTTTTTGAATTTTTCTTCTTTTTTATTGGAAGAAGAAACATTTTCGGTAGCTTCTGTATTATTAGCTTCATCGAGAATTTCGGTTTTTTTCTTAAACAAACTCATTATTTCTTCCTCCTTTCATTAGCTCCAGCGGCGTTTTTCCATTACCCGCGTTGTAAGGAACAGGCAGATAACTGTAAAGCTTAAAAAATACAATACATTTGAAAGCGACACTATTCCCGCAACAAAGGAATTATATCTCGACTGGAAAGAAATCGAATAGAGCAGGCTTGAGATAAACGCAGATGGAATAAGGTTTGTAAACGCATCAAACATCAGCAGGAAAAACATAACTGCATAGCTGACGATAGCTGCAACAAGCTGATTTTCGGTGATTGAGGAAATAAACAGACCTACCGCAATCAGCGCCGCACCCATAAGCAGCAGTCCTAAATAGTTGCCGAGAATGTAGCCCCATGTAGGTTGGGCAATAAACGCAAGCACTACCGAATAAACAAGCGTTACCGAAATACCGATAATATAAAGAAGCAGCGCCGCAAAGAACTTTGCAAGAACTATTCCCGCAAGGGAAACCGGCGCTGTAAGCAGCGCTTGGTCGGTTTTCTGGCGGCGTTCCTCACTAAGTAGCCTCATAGTAAGAATAGGCATCGCCGAAAGCACGACAAGGGTAAAGCCGCTGAAAACAAAGGTCATATCAACAGTGTCGCTGTAAAGGGTGCCGAACCAGAAATAAATTCCGCTGAAAAGGTTGATGATAATAAGAATTACATATCCGAGCGGAGTGGTGAAAAAGCTTTTGAATTCTCTTTTGAAAATAGCTGACATTATCTTTTTCCTCCCTTGCCCGAAGTCTTATTAACAAGTCCTATAAATATTTCTTCCAAGGTTGCCTCTTGCGCTCTTATCGTAAGAAGACTCCAGCCGCGCTCTAAAACGCGCTTTGCAATTTCATTTCGCAGGTCAACCCCGTCCTCCGTGCGAACAATAAAGTCAAACGAGCCCTTTTCCTTGCAACCCGAGGTTTCGACCTTTTCTGCACCGGGGATTTTGCTGAGCATACGGTATGCAGCCGCCTCATCAGAGGTGCCGATACGCACACTGAGGTTTTTAAGAGAGCCGAACTGGTTAGTGAGCTCCTGAGCCGAGCTGTCGGCAACAATTTTTCCGTTGTTAATAATGATAATTCTATCGCAGACCGCCTGAACCTCAGAAAGAATGTGGGATGAGAGGATAACGGTGTGACTCTCGCCCAGACGCTTTATAAGTGTACGGATTTCAATTATCTGCTTGGGGTCAAGGCCTACGGTAGGCTCGTCAAGAATAAGTACAGGCGGGTTACCGATAAGAGCCTGAGCGATACCGACTCTCTGCTTGTATCCCTTTGAAAGGTTGCTGATAACGCGGTTTGCGACATTATCAATGCGAACCAGACGGCATATTGACTCAATATGCTCATTTCTCGGCAATTTTACCTTTTTAAGGTCATATATAAAATTGAGATATTCCGTAACCGTCATCTGATGATAGAGCGGCGGCTGCTCGGGCAGGTATCCTATCTGCTTTTTAACCTCAAAGGGTTCTTCAAGAATATCCTTGCCTCCGATTTTAGCCTCTCCCTCACTTGCGGAAAGATATCCCGTGAGAATATTCATAGTGGTAGTCTTTCCCGCTCCGTTAGGTCCAAGAAAGCCAACTATTTCTCCCTCTTTTATTTCAAAGGAAATATCGTCTACCGCCTTGCTGTGGCCATACCTTTTGGTAAGGTTCTTAACCTCGATGGTCATTGTCTTTTCCTCCTATGTATGCGGCGGCTTCCGCCGCGCTTGTGTATAAGCTTAATAGTCTGCATACAGCAATTATAATTCATTTCATTATACCTTCAAATACCACTGCTTGTCAAACAATTTTGCTTTTTTTAATATTTTGTTTGCAATTTAAGTAAAATGTGGTAAAATAAATTATTATTTCATCTTTGAAAGGAAAGATTTTAATGGCATTAATAAAACCCTTTAAAGCAATGCGCTTTAGCCAGAGCGCGGGAGACATAGCATCTCTTGTCTGCCCGCCCTATGATATAGTAAGTGACGCTCAGCGCGCCGCCCTGCTTTCTAAAAACGAGCACAACCTTATTAGGCTTGAGCTCCCTCGCGGAGATGAGCCTTACAAGGAGGCTGCAAAGGTAACCCGCGAGTGGCTCGATGACGGAGTTCTCTGTTGCGACGAGCAGGACGGAATTTACGTATATGAGGAAAAATTCACTGTAAAGGGCAAGGCTTATTCCTTTAAAGGCTTTGTTTCGCTTGTTAGGCTACACGAATTTTCTGAAGGAATTGTTCTCCCGCACGAATACACCCTTTCCAAAGCAAAGCAGGACAGATTTAATTTAATGACCGAGACCGGCTGCAGCTTCAGCCAGATTTATTCTATGTATATGGACCCCGAGGGAACTGTCGGAGGTAAAATCGCTGCTCTCTCAGATAGAGAGGCAGACATTTCGTTTACCGACGGTGACGGAGTTACCCACAGTCTTTGGTGCGTTTACGACAAGGCGGATATCGAGTTTATTCAGAATGAAATGAAAGACCGCAAGGTTTATATAGCAGACGGACACCACCGCTATGAAACCGCCCTCAACTTCGCCCGCGCAAACTCCAAGGCTTTAGGCGATGACAGCGAGCGTACCAACTACTGCATGATGATTTTAGTCGATATGGAAAATGACGGGCTTGTGGTATTCCCCACCCACCGCATTATCCATTCGCTTGAAAATTTTGATGCGGAAGAGATGCTCGGCCGCTGCAAGGATTATTTTGAGATTTGCGAAAACCTTGACTTGAGTGATATTCAGCCCCGCCTCGACAGCGCCGCAGAAAAGGGAGAAAAAGCCTTTGCATTTTACAGCACAAACGGCACATTTACTCTGCTCACCCTCAAGGACAAATCCATTATGAAGGAGCTTTTGCCCGATATGAGTGAGGCTTCGCAAAATCTTGATGTTTCTGTTCTCCACAACCTTGTGCTTGAGCGCCTTTTCGGCATTGACAAGGAAAATATGGCAAATCAGAAAAATCTCTCCTACACCCGCGACATTGACGAGGCTATCGCCGCCGTCAACGAGGGGCGCGCAAACTGCGCATTCCTTATAAACCCCACCCTTGTTACCGAAATCCGCGATGTTGCCGCCGCAGGAGAGAAAATGCCCCAGAAATCGACATATTTCTATCCCAAAATCATTACTGGACTTGTTATGAACAAATTCGGCGAGCCAAATGCATAGAATAAAGACCTTGCGCCAAATCATATATAAAAACGCCCTCTTCAAAGAGGGCGTTTTTATTACCAGATTATTGCAAGCTTTTGCAGCGAACAAGTGCTTTACTTAGATAACGGGAGTGTTTTCGAGGGAGATTATGTTGTCACTCTCATCGGCAAAAGCGACAAGGTCATCGACATTTTCCTTTTTGGAAAATGTCATAGTTATCTGCAGGGCGGTTTTGCCGTTTTCTTTTTTGGTTATTCCCTCATAGGAAACCTTTGCATTTCTCTCTGCCATTAAAGCCTCAAATTCACGGCGGAACTGCGCTGAGTCCTTAACTGTTACGATAACTGCGACAGTTCTGATTGAATCCTTGCCGATAGTAATACGGTGCATTACAAGCTGCGAAACAATAATGAGCGCCGTTACAAAAATACCCTCAAAATACATTCCCGCGCCTATCGCAATTCCTATGCCCGAGGTTGCCCAGATGCCTGCGGCTGTTGTAAGTCCTCTGACGGATGAACCGAGCTTAAAGATAACTCCCGCTCCGAGAAAGCTGATTCCAGTTATGACCTGCGAGGCTATTCGCGAGGCATCTGCGCCGCTTGTTCCCGCGAAATATCCGCCTGTAGCGGTTTGCAAATCGGCAAAGCCATACTTGGAAACTATCATCATAAGGGTTGAGGCAGCGGCAACAAGAATATGTGTTCTGATTCCCGCCTCTTTAAACCTTCGGGTGCGCTCAAAGCCAATTAGTGCTCCACACAAGCTGGCTACAACTATTCTTAGAAAAAATTCAAGCTCTTGCGTTATTGTAACCTTGGATAAAAACAGGTCGAAAAAGGTCACAAAAAACCACTCCTTTTATTCTTTTATAAAGAAAAAGTCGCCCGCTTTTATTTTTGCGGGTGGCATACCGTTGACTTTTTCTTTTTATCATTTTACAAGACATTATAATAAGTATTACTCATAATATCAAATTATTAGTATGACGCACAATAAATATAGTTTACAGCAGTAATTTCAAAAAATTCGAGCTACTGCGAAATATTATTTCAACATATGAAGATTCTGTTCGTAACTATGCATAAAAGAGGACAGTCGGAAGCTTTCCGACTGTCCTCTTATTTTTAGTTGGTTGTGCTTGCAGCTGAATTTTTTATCTTAATTGTAGGAATATCTTTGAGTATACCCTCATTGAGCTCAACAGTGTAGGTTTCCTCGAGCTTTTTGTAAATCGCCTCATATGCAGAGTCTTTAAGCACCTGAATAACGGTGTTTTTCCAGACGGGGTTACCCTCACTGACAAAATACATTATATGATAACCGTAATCGGTTTTAACTATGCCTGTGTCGCCCGCTTTTCTCGCCTCGTCAAAGGACCAGTTTTCAAAGGGCTCTACCATTGTTCCCTTTGTAAAATTCTCGTAGAGTCCCCCTGTTGAAGCAGAACCGGAGTCCTCGGTATATTTCTCGGCGAGCTTTCCAAAGCTTTCGGCAGTTTTGTCGCCCTTGTTGTATTCATCAAGGACCTCCTGCGCCTTTGCCTTTGCCTCTTCGTCACTCTCATAGGAGTCCGAAGAAATCAGAATGTGACGGACACTTCGGGTCTCACTCTCGTCACGGTAAGGCTTCTTTGTTAGCATATAGACAGCGCGGCTGTTACCGCTGGGATAAATATAAGTGGAATTAACCTTTGCTTCGGCATCATATGCCCAAACCGAAACATCAAATTCCTCATCATAGGTGTTGCCGACAATGGAGGAGTTTTCAATAGCGTTCTCAATGTTAGTGTCGGTGACTCCGCGCTCCTTTAGTATCTCCTTAAGGATACTGTCAAAGCTCTCGGGAGAGGTAGCTTTGGAAAGGCGCTCTGCATAATCCTTGACCCTCTGATACTCTGCCTTGGTCTCGTCCTCGCTCATATCTTCGGTAACATTTGGGGCAAAGTTATAGTATTTATAGTCAACCATCTGGAAATCGACGCTGTTGCCCTCAAAATATTCATTTACCTCATCATCGGTGTAGGTAAGGGTATCAATTTTTTCGCTGTAATACTTAGTTGCAAGAGTTGAGATTTTAAGTCCTTTGCGGATATCCTCTTCATTTACACCCTGTCCGTAAGCAGTGTGAATATATTCTGTTACATCCAAATCGGACTCTTTGGCATACTTTTCTAAATCGGTAATAAAATCGTCAATTTGCTTAAGCTCGCTCTCACTGAGCTTCATACCCTCGCTTGTAGCTTTTTCTGCAAGATAAAGAATCTTGGTAAGGTTAGCCTTGGTGCTCTGCGCCATATAGTCAAACCAGTTCTGTCCGTCAGAGGACTCCTGCTGGCGCAAATCAACCTCGGGGTCAAGCCCGTAGCTCGAAAGACGGTCTGAATAGTTGTTTACAAAGTCGGTATACTGATAATTTAAGAAATAGGTAAAGGTTGTTCCGCTGATTTCAAAGTTGTCAGATTTTATAGCCACCTTATTTCTTAAAAGACTTCCGTTAGTCTTGGCGGCATTTAAGAAAATTACAGTTCCGATAAAAACTGCACAAAGCAAAACCGATACCGCCGCTACCACAATATTTGTGATAGTTTTCTTCTTTTTCTGCCGCAAAAGCATTTCCTGCTCCTGCCTTTTAATCTCCTCAACAGCCTGTCTTGCGCTTCTTGCGCGAGATGCCTTTCCCATTTATAAAACATCCTTCCGTTTTTTATTAGGCGCTTTTATTTTACAGGATTTTTCGCTTTTATATGTTACGCATTTGTAAATTTAAGCTCTGTGCCATTTTACGCCTTGAGGGGTATCCTCTAAGATAATTCCCTGAGCCTTTAGCTCATCGCGAATAGCATCGGCTCTCTGAAAATCGCGGTTCTTTCTTGCCTGCTGGCGCTCTTCAATCAGCGCCTCTATCTCGCTGTCAAGATTATTGTCTGTCTTTCTCTCATAGAGAAGTCCCAGAACAGAAACGAGCTGTTCGAAAAGCTCGCTTGCGGCGGTGACATACTCTTTGGAAGCCTCTTTGCCGACAACATTTGCGTTTATCTCGCGAACTAAATCAAAGATTGCGGCAAGTCCGTCTGCGGTGTTAAAGTCGTCATCCATAGCCTCTCTGAACTGAGCCTCAAATGCTGAGAGCTTTTCTATCTGCGCACTGTCAGCGGCTGCATCGACTGCATGTTGCGCGGCATATGCAAGGTTTTCGCGGCAGTTATAAAGACGGTCAAGCGACGCCTTTGCCTGCTCAATAATCTCGGTGCTGTAGTTAATGGGGCTTCTGTAATGCGAAGCGACCATTATATAGCGAATGACCTCGTATCCATATTTCTCTCCGATTTCTCTTGCGGTAAAGAAATTGCCGAGCGACTTGGACATTTTGCGGTTGTCGATATTGATATATCCGTTGTGCATCCAATAGCGGGAGAAGCAGGCACCGTTTGCGCACTCGCTCTGCGCAATCTCATTTTCGTGGTGTGGGAAGATAAGGTCCTGACCGCCGCAATGTAGGTCAATGGTTTCGCCTAAGATACTCTTTGCCATAGCCGAGCACTCAATATGCCAACCGGGTCTGCCCTTGCCCCAAGGGGACTCCCAGAAAGGCTCGCCCTCTTTGGCGGCTTTCCAGAGCGCAAAATCCATAGGGTCTTCCTTCTGCTCGCTTATGTTTATTCTTGCGCCCGCCTCAAGCTCCTCAAGAGGCATATGGGAAAGCTTTCCGTATTCCCTGAATTTTTTGGTGCGGAAATAAACATCTCCGCAGGATTCATATGCGTAGCCCTTTTCGCAGAGCGAGGAGATAAGCGCAATGATGTTTTCTATATTCTCGGTGGCTCTTGGGTGAACGGTTGCGGGGCGGACATTAAGACCCTCTGCATCCCTTTTATACTCAGCAATATATTTTTCAGCCAGCGCCGCAACGGTGGTTTCTTCCTCTTTTGCGCGGTTTATGAGCTTGTCGTCAATATCAGTAAAGTTCTGAACAAAGTTTACCTTATAGCCGATATACTCAAAATAGCGGCGCAGTGTGTCAAAAACACACAGCGGGCGGGTGTTGCCGATGTGGATGTAGTTATAAACGGTAGGTCCGCAGACATACATATTTACCTCGCCCTCGCGAAGGGGGACGAACTCATCTTTAGTTCCTGTAAGGGTGTTTAAAATTTTCATTGGTTTTTCTCCTTTTCTTTTAGCTCCGAAAGCTCATTTTTAAGTGCATCTATCTGCTCGCGCAGGCGGGCAAATTCCTGAGAAACGGGGTCGGGAATGTGAACCTGATCAAGGTCCTGCTTTTGTTTTCCCGCCTCATCTTTTCTGACAACAGCCTTTGCGGGAACGCCGACAGCAGTTGCGCCGGGGGCGACCTCGCTGAGAACTACCGCGCCCGCGGCAATTTTCGCTCCGTCACCTACCGTAAACGGCCCTAAAACCTTGGCTCCGCTGCCGACCATAACATTATTTCCAAGTGTGGGGTGGCGCTTGCCCTTATCCTTTCCCGTTCCGCCGAGAGTAGCTCCCTGATAAATAGTGCAATCGTCGCCGATGACGGTGGTTTCTCCTATTATAACCCCCATACCGTGGTCGATAAATAGGCCTTTTCCTATTGTTGCGCCGGGGTGTATCTCAATGCCTGTAAGGTGGCGGGAGCACTGAGAGATAAGGCGCGCCGTGAAAAACATTTTATGTCTGTAAAAAAAGTTTGCCCAGCGGTGGTAGATTACCGCGTGCAGTCCCGAATATAAAAGCAGCACCTCAAGGCTGTTTCTCGCCGCAGGGTCGCGCTCGCGAATGGCTCTTATATCATATCTTAGCCTATCAAACAATTTTTTCACCTCAAAATAAAAAAATCCCGAAAGCGTGCACTACGCTTCCGGGGCGGCTAATACTGGCCGCGGTTCCACTCGGGTTTATCACTTTGCAGACACACTTACACATCTGCTACCCCTATAACGGAGGGCTATCCCGCACAGCGCTACACACAGACTAAAGCTTCACGCCGCAGGCTCATCGGGGGCACTTCGCAAAGGTTCTTTCTCTGCAGCCCTCGCACCAAACGGGCAGCTCTCTTAAGAGAAATCCGACCTGCTACTCTTCCCAATCATTGCCTTTTCATTTTTATCTATCTTAACATATCTTTTTGTTTTTTGCAACCTTTAAGGATATATTATGTAAAAAATTTTTATTTTGCTATTTACTTAATTGTAAAATTGTAGTAAAATTAACTTGTATGTTATCTATTACAGAAAGGGGCAATGAAAATGCCTGAGAAAATGACTATTTCTGAAGAGAGCCTTCAGCTCCACTATGAGAAAAAGGGTAAGATTGAGGTCTGCTCGCGCGTTAGCGCAAAAAACAGTCACGACCTTTCGCTTGCCTACACCCCCGGAGTTGCTACTCCCTGCCTTGAAATTCAGAAGGATGTAAACAAATCCTATGAGCTTACCCGCAGAAGCAACCTCTGCCTTGTTGTTACCGACGGAACTGCTGTTTTAGGACTTGGCGACATCGGTCCTGAGGCTGGTATGCCCGTTATGGAAGGCAAGTGCGTTCTCTTTAAAGAGTTTGGCGGAGTTGACGCATTCCCTCTCTGCATTAAATCCAAGGATGTTGACGAGATTGTTAACACCATCTATCTCATTTCAGGCTCTTTCGGCGGAATTAACCTTGAGGATATTGCCGCTCCCCGCTGCTTTGAGATAGAGCGCAAGCTCAAAGAGAAATGTGACATTCCCATCTTCCACGATGACCAGCACGGTACTGCCGTTGTTGTTCTTGCCGCTCTCTTAAATGCGCTGCGCGTTGTTAAAAAGAATATCAGTGAAATCAAGCTTGTATTAAACGGCGCAGGAGCTGCAGGCATTTCAATCGCCCGCCTGCTCATTTCATCGGGTGTTAAAAACATTATTCTCTGCGATAAAATCGGAGCTATTTACGAGGGTGTAGAGGGCGTAAACGAGGCTCAGGCAGAGATGGCAAAAATCTCCAACCCCAACAATGAAAAGGGTTCGCTTAAAGATGTTATTAAGGATGCTGACGTATTTATCGGCGTTTCCGCCCCCAATCTGGTTTCTGAGGAAATGGTAAAGAGCATGGCTGAAAATCCCATCGTCTTTGCTATGGCAAACCCCACCCCCGAAATTATGCCCGATGTTGCTAAGAAGGGCGGCGCGGCAGTTGTGGGAACAGGCCGCAGCGACTATCCTAACCAGATAAACAATGTTCTTGTATTCCCCGGCATCTTCCGCGGCGCTTTTGATGTTCGCGCAAGCGATATCAACGAGGAAATGAAGCTTGCCGCCGCTTATGCTATTTCAGGTCTTATATCTGATGATGACCTAAATAGCGAGTACATTCTGCCCGCGGCTTTTGATGAGCGCGTTGGCCCTGCTGTCGCAAAGGCAGTCTCGGAAGCCGCCCGCAAATCAGGCGTTGCCCGCATCTAAGCTTTGTTTAAAATTAAAACGCCGACAGGTTTCAAAACCTGTCGGCGTTTATTTTTTACATGCTCTCGGGAACAGAAATTCCAAACATAGTGAGAACATTTTTAAGAACGGTCTTAACAGAGAGGCAGAGAGCAATTCTCGCCTGCATAAGCGGCTCATTTTCAGGTAGCTTTACGCGGTTTGCATTATAGAACTTGTGGAATTTGGTTGCAAGATCTATGACATAGCGGGTAATTCTCGCTGGGTCATAAGATTTTGCGGCAACAATTATCTCCTCGGGGAGCTTTGCGATGTGAGAGATAAGCTCCTTTTCCTCAGAAGCGGTCAGCATACATAATTCCTCGGGTGTCGTGCCCCTTACCGAGATACCGTCTGCCTCAAGAGATTTTAGAATAGAGCAAATTCTCGCGTGAGCATACTGCACATAGTAAACGGGGTTTTGGGAATTTTGCGAAACCGCAAGGTCCAAATCAAAATCAAGGTGAGAGGCAGGCTCGCGCAGGTTAAAGAACAGACGCGCCGCGTCTACATCTACCTCGCAAAGCAGGTCTGCAAGTGTTATGGACTTGCCGGTTCTTTTACTGACCTTTACAACCTCACCGTCACGCATAAGCTTTACAAGCTGCATAAGCACGATGTGAAGGCGGCTGCCATCTAAGCCTACCGCATCCATAGCGCCGCAAAGGCGGGCAACGTGACCGTGATGGTCGGCACCCCAGACATTTATTACGCGGTTAAAGCCGCGCTGCGCAAATTTATTGTAATGATATGCAATATCGGCGGCAAAATAGGTGGGATTTCCGTTGGCACGGATTAAAACCTCATCCTTAAGCTCTAATTTTTCAATTTCCTTTTCACTCTTGCCCTGTGCGCGGTATTTTTCAGCCATAAACTCGGCATTTTTATACCAGAGTGCGCCCTCTTTTTCATAGGTGAGTCCCTTATCGGTTAAAATTCCGATAACCTTTTTGACAAGACCGCTGTTGTGAAGCTCACTTTCGTGAAACCACACATCATAGTTAATGCGGTACTTTTCAAGGTCACTCTTAAGTGCCGCGATATTTTTAGGGAGCGCAAACTTTGTGAGTGCCGCTCTTCTCTCAGAGCTTTCGGCACTTACAAATTTGTCGCCGAATTCTTTTGCAAACTCCTCGGCTCTTTCCTTAATATCAGCGCCGTGATATGCGTCCTCGGGAAGCTCGACAGCATCCTCGCCCAAGAAGTGCTGCAGATAGCGCACCTCTAAGGAAAGGGCAAATTTATCTATCTGATTTCCCGCATCGTTGATGTAAAACTCGCGGGTAACATCGTGGCCCGACCAGGAGAGAACTGCCGCAAGGCAGTCACCCAATGCGCCGCCGCGCGCATTTCCTATATGCATAGGCCCTGTGGGGTTTGCCGAAACAAACTCTACCATAACCTTTTCGCCCGCGCCAAAATCGGTGCGACCGTAAGAGTCGCCCTCAAAAAGCACCGATGAAATAACCTCAGATGCAAAGCTCTCTGAGAGAAAGAAGTTTATAAACCCTGGGCCTGCAACCTCACAGCGGCAAAAGAGGGTTTTAGAAAGGTCAATATTTTTAATGAGCGCGTCGGCAATATTGCGGGGGCTTGTCCTCATATTTTTAGCCGACACCATTGCCGCATTGGCGGCAAAGTCGCCGTGTGAGGGGTCATTTGTAATTTCAACAGCAAATGGTGAAAGCTCGCTCGCTGCAAGCTCACCTTTTTCGAAGGCTGCGGCAGCAGCGCTACTCAGCACCTTTTCTATTTGTTCTTTTGCGATTGCAATATAATTTGCCATCAGTTTGTACTCTCCCTTATCTTGATAAACATCTGATTTTTTGAAACCAGTTCGGTATTGACATCAAGCTCATAGCTAAAGCTAAGCTCTCCAAATCCTCGGCTATCCAGCCGATTTTTTATGTTTGCGCAGGTAACGCCCAACATAATTACTCCATACGGCGTTAAATAGCTGCAAAGATTTCTTTTACCTCTCTCAATAAGCAGCTGCGAAGCCGCGCCACCCGAGCGGCTGACACTCACCCTATCCTCGCCCTCGACGCGAATAAGAACGGTGCTGCCGTTATACCCGCTTTGCTCGGTTTCCTTATAGCTCAAAAAAACAGACAGCTCCTTACAAAGCAGCTTGCCACGGGTGGTTATCTCAATTTCTTGCTGCTCTCCGTTTGCATCTATAAGACTTTTAAGCTCTAATAAAACTTCCCTTTTCATTTATATCTCCGTTTTTAAAAGACAGCCTTTTTTGCATTTGTAATGGGGAAACCTAAGAATTTTTCACCGTTTTTAACAAAGCTGTCTACATCTCCGCTGACATAAAATTCACTCTCAGAGGCTTTTTCTGACAGCATATCTCTCTCTTGAAGTACGCGGGCTATCTGCTCGCCGCCCTCAGCACCTGCATTTACAAGCTTAGCCTCAGGAAAAAACTCTTTTATGGCATCTGTAAGAAACGGATAATGTGTGCAACCCAAAATAATGGTGTCAACACCCGCCTGTTTAAGCGGGGCAACATATTCCTCCACCGCTGCCTTTACATAAAAGTCCTCTGGTTCTGTCCTGCCGCTCTCAACAAGCGGCACAAACTTGGGGCAGCCTACAGAAATAACCTCTGCCTCTGGCATAAGCTCGCCTATAAACCTTATGTATCCGCCTATTCGTACAGTCGCTGCAGTTGCAAGAATGCCAATTTTCTTGTTTTTTGTAAGCCTTACTGCCGCGGCAGATGCGGGATACAGCACCCCCTCAACAGGAACAGATGTCCCCTCAAAATCCACTTTTGAAATAGATGAGGTGGCAGTTGCACAGGCAATAAGAATAGCCTTTACATCCTTTTTGAGAAGAAAATTTATATCGTCACGGATATATTTGCGAATTATATCATTGCTTTTATCTCCGTAGGGAACACGCAGAGTGTCACCTAAGTAAACAAGTGTTTCGTTTGGCAGAATTTCACGAAGTCTTCTTACGGCAGTAAGTCCGCCAAGTCCCGAATCAAAAACCCCAATAGGTCTGTTATCCAAAACCTTTCCCTCCAAGCCGCCTTTATTTAAGGGCAGCAGTTTCAATGAGCTTATCTATAAGCTCGCTGTATTTTATTCCCGAAGCCTCAAAAAGCTTAGGATACATACTGATGGAAGTAAAGCCGGGGAGATTGTTTATTTCGTTGAGCACTATCTCTCCGCTCTTCAGTGCAAAAAAGTCCACGCGCGAAAGCCCCGCACAGTCCATAGTCTTATAGGCGCGAACCGCCTCTTTTCTTATCTTCTCAGAAATATCCTCGGGTAGGTGCGCGGGAATATTGAGTGCGGTTGTGCCGTTTACATACTTGGCATCAAAATCATAAAATCCGTCAACAGGAACGATTTCTCCAATATAATCGGCGGCTATCGGCTCTTCGTTTCCAAGCACTGCGCACTCGACCTCTGCGCCGACAATGCACTCTTCAACAAGCACCTTTTCATCGACCTCAAAAGCGGTTTCAAGCGCCTTCATAAGCGCATTTACATTTTCTGCCTTGCCTACTCCGACAGACGAGCCTGCATTGGCAGGCTTTACAAAAACAGGGTAGCCAAAACTTTTTTCTATCTCGTCAGCCAGCTTTTCTATATCGCAGCCAACCCTCACAGTTATATAGCGGGCGGTGCGAATTCCCGCCGCATCAAGGCGAATGTGGGTAACCTCTTTATCCATACAAGAGGCAGAAGCAAGGGTGCCGCTTCCCACATAGGGAACACCGCTCATTTTAAAGACACCCTGAATAACACCGTCCTCGCCGTTTTCACCGTGCAGCACGGGGAAAAAAACATCAACCGGTATTAGCTCAAAGCCGCTTTCAGTTTCCCTTAAAATGCCCTTATATTTAGGGTCGGGCGGGATTATTGCGGGAGCAAGTCCTTTAAGGCTTTTCCACTGTCCGTTTGGCAGGTTTCCGCTCTCTTTTGTGTGGAAAAAGCTTCCGTTTTGGTCAATTATAAGAGTGTGAACATTATACTTCTCACGATTGATATTAAAAAGCACCGACTGCGCCGACATAAGCGAAATCTCGTGCTCGTGCGACCTACCGCCGCACACTATACAAACATTTTTCAAAACTATCCCCTCCACGGGTTATTATATGCCGCCTTGTGCGGCGTAATGTCCAATAGAAAAGTATACCACACTTAGAACGCTGCCGCAACCATATTTTTTAATTTTCCTCTGTAAGAGTTCTTATATAGCAGCGGCGGCGCTTGTGCTGGCGGTGCTCAAAGCGCTTCCACATAAGATGGATTTTATTGTTCGTTTCAAGCATTGGGCCTGTTTCGCAGTATTTAACCTCAAACTTTTTAGCTCCCTCAAACATTTCGCAGAGCATTTTCGCATTTACTCCGCGGCTCTGAAGCTCAGGCTTTACCGCAACAAGCATAAATTCAAGCACATCGCTCTTTTTGGCTTTAAGCGCCTTTAAAAGGTGGATAAATCCAAACGGAAACAGCTTGCCGCCGCTCTTTATGGCGGCATCGCTCATAGTAGGCACAACAAGACCAAATGCAACGGGAGTGTCATTCTCGTCAACAATAAGCGAGAGAAATTCGGGGCGCACCATAGTGATAAACTGGTCGATATACATATCTACCTGTTTATCATTTAAGGGAATAACGCCGTAAAGCGGCTTGTATGCCTCATAAAGCAGGTCAAAAATCCCCTTTGCGTAAGGCAGAACATCGCGTGTCTTTTTAAGGCGGACAGAGCGCAGGTTGTTCTTTTCAAGAGAGGCGTCCGCTATCCTTTCAATGCGTGGGTCGAGGCTCTTTGGAGCAGTTATCTGGTACTCAATCCAGTCCACAGATTTTATATACCCAAGCTTCTCCATATGTTCTATGTAATAAGGGAAGTTATAGATGGTAAAGAACATACTTTTTTCATTAAAACCCTCTACCAGCATTCCCTCCTTATCAAGGTCGCAAAAGCCCATAGGTCCTTGAACTTCCTGCATACCTAAAGAGAGCGCCCACTCTTCAACATATGCAATAAGCTTATGCGAAACGCGGATATCATCAATGTAGTCAAAACGGGTGAAGCGGACACACTTTCTGTCCCAGCAGCGGTTATATTCGCGGTTTAAAAGTCCGCAAATTCTGCCGACAGCTTTACCGTCTATATAAGCCATAAAAAAGCGGGCCTCGCAATAGTCATAAGCGGGGTTTTTCTGAGGGTCTAAGGTGTCAAGCTCATCAAACTGCAGGCAGGGGACATAAAAGGGACTTCCCTTGTAAAGAGTATTCTGAAAAGCAACAAATTTCTTAAGCTCTCGTCTTCCCTTAATCTCGCGAATTTCAATTTCAGGATAAAGCTCACAGGCTCTAATGGCGGGAACCTTTTTCTCTACCTTTTCGCAAATCATTTTTTCACCTCGTAAAATTCAAAGGACTTTTTCTTTAGCAGTTTACCACATTTTTCTCCTTTTTTCAACTCTTTCCGACACTTAGCTTATATATAAGAAGGAAATATCCGCTAAAGATTGCTTTTTTAATCTTAATGTGTTAAAATAAATTAGTTTAAGCAAAAAATGGGAAGGAAGTATTATTTTATGATTAGGATACCCTTTTCCCCGCCCGATATAGGAGAAAATGAAATAAACGAAGTTATTGATACTCTTCGCAGCGGCTGGATAACCACAGGTCCCAAAACAAAGCTTTTTGAAAAGCAAATAAGCGAGTATTGCGGCACCGACCGCACAGTCTGCTTAAATTCCGCCACCGCCGCCTTAGAGCTTACCCTGCGTGTGCTCGGAATAGGCGCGAGGGTGACGAGGTTATCACCAGCGCATATACATACACCGCCTCTGCAAGCGTTATTGTCCACGTCGGCGCTAAGCCTGTGCTTATTGACACGCAGGAAAACAGCTTTGACATGTACTATCAAAAGCTCGCCGATGCAATAAACGAGAGAACAAAAGCCATTATTCCCGTTGACCTTGCGGGCGTAATGTGCGATTACGATAGTATTTTTGCAGCAGTAGAGGGCAAAAAGCACCTCTTTACTCCCAAGAGCGAGCTTCAAAAGGCTCTTGGCAGAGTTGCCGTTATTGCTGATGCGGCTCACGCCTTCGGCGCTACTCAAAACGGGAAAAAATGCGGTCAGGTAGCTGATTTTACCTGCTTTTCTTTCCACGCAGTCAAAAACCTCACCACAGCCGAGGGCGGCGCGGTTACCTTCTCGGCTCGAGATGGTTTTGACCTTGATGCTATCTATCATCAGTACCAACTCCTGTCTCTGCACGGGCAGAGCAAGGATGCGCTTGCAAAAAACCGTCTCGGCGCTTGGGAATACGATATTGTTGCCCCTTACTACAAATGCAATATGACCGATATTATGGCTGCCATCGGCTTGGCACAGCTAAAAAGATATGATTCTATGCTTTGCCGCCGCCACGAGATAATAGAGCGCTATGACTCTCTTTGCCGCGAAATAGGTGCACACTTTATTTGTCACAGCGGCGAAAATTTCCGCTCAAGCGGTCATTTATATCTTATGCGTTTGCCTTCCTTTACAGAAGAAATGCGCAACGCATTTATAACATCTATGGCACAGGAGGGCATCAGCACAAACGTGCACTACAAACCCCTTCCTATGCACACCGCATACAAAAATCTCGGTTTTAATATATCAGACTTTCCCAACGCATACAGCCTTTACAAAAACGAGGTTTCCCTCCCGCTGCACACAGGTCTTACCGACGAGCAGATAGATTATATTATTTCAGGAGTTAAAAACTGCCTTAAAAAGGTGTAAAACGGAGCTGAAGAATGAATAAGATTATCATTTTCACATCGCGTTTCCCCTTTCGCACGGTTTTCGAAAATTTCTTCCAAATCGAGCTTTTTAATATAGCCAAAGGCTTTGACAAGGTTTATATCGTAGCCTGCGATGTTCGAGACAACAACCCCGAGATTAAAAAGGAGCTCCCAGAAAACGCCGTTGCTATACATGCAAAGCGAAAAGGATTTATATCCGACTTTATTCTGGGAGCGCTTTCGCTTCCCTTTTGTCCGTTTTTCATAAGAGAAATAAAAACGATAGTGCGTCAAAAGCGTCCTTTTCTAAGTTCTCTTAAATCAACGGTCTATTCGGGTTGCTACTATTTAGCAATTCGTCGTTGTTTTGGGCAAATTGCGCGCGAAATCGATATTTCTCAGGATGATAATGTTGTTTTAATGGGATATTGGTTGCACTACATTTCTCAGGCAGCGCTTTTATTTAAAAAATATCTCAAACTCAAAAATGCCCGTGTTTTTTCAAGGGCGCACGGTTCTGCTGACATTCGTAATTTCCTTATTCCAAATAAATACTATCCTCTTCAGGCCAATCTGCTTTCAAAGCTGGATGCAATTTTCCCCGTTTCCGAAATGGGGCGTGATTACCTGCGTGCTCTCTCAGGTCGCCCAGAAGCAATAGAGTCTGTTTACATAGGCTCTGTCGGACCAAGTGACCCTATCCCCCGCTGCCGTTCCCCCTTTACCATTGTTACCTGTTCTAATATTATCCCACTAAAAAGAGTGGGCCTTGTGGCTGATGCTGTTCGGCTACTTTGCAGAAGCATCCCTGACATTCGTTGGGTGCACTTTGGCGACGGCCCACTTAGGCAAGAGCTTGAAAGCTCCTGCGCTGACATACAGGCCCATATTGATTTTTGCGGCTATACCCCTCACGATAAGGTTTTAGAATATCTTGCTTCGGAAGAGCCCTCGGTGTTTGTCAGCGCAAGCGCAAGTGAGGGACTGCCGGTTTCGGTTGTTGAAGCTATCGCTCATTCTATTCCCGTTATTGCTACCGATGTGGGCGCAACAAGAGAAGCTGTAATCGCCGAAAAGAGCGGTACCCTTATCCCTGCAGATATAACCTCGGCGCAGCTCGCTCAGTACATATACGCATACTACAATATGCACTCTGACGAATACGCACAAATTTCAAAATCTGCTTTTCTATTCTGGAAACAAAATTTTGCACCTGAGGTAAGCACAGAGAACTTTTTATCTCTGCTTAAACGTTTTTAATTTGGAGGAACACTGTGAGAAAAACCGCCCTATGGATGACATATTTATATTTTTTTATATGTCCGCTTGAGTTTATTTTTAATAGATGGTTTGGGTCCAGCGTTAAATATATTGCGCTGGTTGCTGCCGCATTCATTCTGATGTTCTTTATCGTCTCTCCCAAACAGCCAATGAAGTTTGGTGCAATTCAGATATGTCTTGGCGCTTGGGCACTTTTTGAAGCCGCAAGCTATTTGTGGACCATTCACTCACGTCATACCCTTAGTATGCTTATCACATATCTTATGATGGCCGTTTTGGTTATTGCCATCTCTCTGTTTCCATTTGAAAAAAAAGAGCTTGAGGGAGTCCTTCTTTCTTACACATTAGGCTGCCTCATTTTAACTATTCTTGTTCTGGTTTTTGGCAAAATGTGGAACGACAATGCTTCAGGGCGAATGTCAATTCAGATTCTTGGCTCTTATCAGGATCCAAACGGACTTGCAGCCAATCTTTTAGGCGGCATATTCTATTCCTTACATAAAATCTTTGAAAAGCCAAAAAGGTTTCCAATTTTAAATATTCTTTTTGCAGTAATCTGGGCAGTATCATCAATTGCAGTGTTTTATACCGGCTCACGCGGTGCTTTAGTTGCTTATGCTGTAGCCCTCATAGCGTTTACATTAATGCGCTCTTCCAAAAAAAATCGACTGATAATTTTACTATCTGCTTCTTTGGCTATATTAATAATTTATTTCATTCTTAAAGAACTTCTTCCTCCTGCTCTTTTTAACCGACTCTTTGATTTTTCCTCGTACTCAGGCGGTAGCGGACGCATTAATATTTGGTTAACGGCATTGAGAAAAATAGTAGAAAACCCGATTGTTGGCTTCGGTGTTCTGAGTCACCAAGGCTTTTTCTATCTGGAAAGAGGCGCTGAAGTCTCTATGCACAACACCTTCCTTTTTATTCTTTTTGAGGTGGGAATTGTCGGTCTTACACTTTTTATGATTCCGTTTATTAAATCTTTGCGATGTGCCATTCGTCACAAAAACGCAATGCTCGTTGCTATTATAATTGCAAACATTGCGGTTGCCTTTTTCCTTGATGCGCTGAATTTGCGCTATCTGTGGAACGCTATGATGTTTGGAATAATTTTCTACAACTGCTGCTATGCGGAAAAAGTTTCTCCCTCAAAAACATTTCCTATAACTCCTCCTCTCCCCGCAAACAAAACGCAATAACTGACTGAATAATTCTATTTTTTCATTGACAATGCGCACTTTGCGTGGCATAATTTTAAAGAACATATTCCCTTACCCCCCCCGAAAGGATGAGAACTATGAAATATGCACTTATCGGTTGCGGTCGTATCGCTCCCAACCACCTGAGAGCCGCTAATGCAAACGGACTTGAGCTTGTTGCAATTTGCGATATTGACCCCTCACAGATGCAGGCGCTGTGCGAGAAGTTCTCTGTTCCCGACAGTGTTTTAAGATTTACAGACCATAAAGCTCTGCTTTCCGAAATAAAGCCTGACCTTATAGCTATTGCGACCGAAAGCGGCAGCCACGCAGAAATTGCAAAGGACTGTATCCGCGCAGGCTGCAACCTCATTATTGAGAAGCCAATTTCCCTTTCATTGCACGATGCTGCCGAGATAGTCTCACTTTCAGAAGAGTACAAGGTCAAGGTTTCTGCATGCCATCAAAACAGGTTTAACATTGCCATTCAGAAAGCCCGCAACGCTCTTGAGGCGGGTCGGCTGGGAAATCTCTCGCACGGAGCAATCACCGTTCGCTGGAGCCGAGGCCAGGGTTACTATGCGCAGGCAGATTGGCGCGGCACCTGGGCTTGCGACGGCGGGACACTAATGAACCAATGTATCCACGGCTTTGACCTCTTACGCTGGATGATGGGAGATGAGATAAGTGAGGTCTACGGGGTTACCCGTCAGGCCTTCCACCCCTACATAGAGGCTGAAGACCTCGGTATGGCTGTTATAAAATTTAAAAACGGCGCTATCGCCACTGCCGAGGGCACTACCAACATTTATGACAATTCCCTCGACACCGAAACCCTCTGCCTTTATGGCGACAAGGGAGCGATTGAAATAGGCGGCACAGCCGCAAATCGAGTTACCGTCTGGTCATTTGCCGAGGAAGCCTACGACGACAGTGAGCACCGCAACCTTTCCGAACAGGCGGCAAACGTTTACGGAAACGGACACACAAGCCTCTATGCTGATGTTATCGACGCGGTACAAAATGACCGCCCGCCATATGTCGATGCGAAGGCGGGAATGCGTGCACTCGAGCTTATTCTCGCAATATACAAAAGCATGAAAGAGGGGAAACCCGTTTCTCTCCCACTTGATGATTTTTCCACAATGGATATGGTCGGCACGTTTGATAAATAATGAAAGTGAACTATCCTTTGAATGCGAAATAATGACCTACGGTCATTGTGAAATATTGCTCCTTCGTCGCAATGTGAAATGAAATTTGCCCACATTCGCGCCAGCGAATATTTCACATTTACGAAGTAAATATTTCACAGCGAAGCTATTTCACTTGCCCGTTAGGGCAAATTTCGTTGAAAAGAAACAACCTTTGTCTTGGTAGACAAAGGTTGTTTCTTTTCTGAAAGGGTATGAATTTTTGACCTATGTGTTCGAGCACCTACAAATTTAGTGATATTGTGCCTTTGGCACAGTGATATTTTTGCGTTGCAAAAGTGATATTGAAACCTATGGTTTCAGTGATATTATATTCGCCATAAAACTGGGCAAAGCCCAATATCACTCGGCGCAAGCCGAATATCACTGCGTAGCAATATAACTCGCCGAAGGCGAATATAACTGAAAAAGACGATTGCTTTCGCAATCGTCTTTTTCTTGGCGCGCTGTGAGGGACTCGAACCCCCGACCTTTTGGTTCGTAGCCAAACACTCTATCCAGCTGAGCTAACAGCGCAAAATAAACAAACGCTTTTCAGCGCTCATATATATTATCACAGTTAGGGGCGGTTGTCAAGCATTTTGCGAACAATTTTTTGCCCAAGCTTACATATTGCTTGCGATTGTATAAAGCCTTTCTCCGCTGTCGCTCATAGAAATAAAATCATTGTCCCGATTTGAAAAAATAATGTGGTCAACAAGCTCAACTCCGACACTGTCAAGCGCAAGCTGAAGCTGCCGCGTAACCTTTATATCCTTTACCGAGGGCAGAGCCGCGCCTAACGGGTGGTTGTGAAACACAACAACGCCGACTGCGCCGCAGCTGATAAGCTGTCTTATTATTTTGGGGATACAGATTGAAACCGCATCAAAGCTTCCTTCCGCCACCTTTATAAGACGGATAAGCCTTTTCTTGTCATCAAGCGCTAAAACAAAGGTGGTTTCAACATTAATCCCCTGAAAAAACGGTACGATATAAGAGCCCAGCCGTTCAGTGGTATTAAGAAACTCCCGATTATCAAAATTGCTCATCTGCGACTTCATCAAATCTGAAATAAATCTTATAAGGAAAGCCGTTTGCTCGCCCACCCCCTTAACCTTAACAAGCTCCTCTATGGGAGCTTCAAAGACTGCACCAAGTGTACCGAGCTCGTTTATGAGTCTGTGGGCGACCTCGTTGGTATCCTGCTGAGCATTGCAGTAGTACAAAAGAAATTCCAGCACCTCGTGGTCGGAAAATCCGTCAAAGCCCACTTTGAGATACTTTTTTCTGACTCTTTCCCTGTGTCCTTTGTGAACATTGGGATCCCTTTTCTTTTTCTCTGCCACTAAAAGTCCGCCCCCTTTCTCATTTTTATGTATTATAGCATACTTTTATCGCCCGAGCAATACAAAAAATCGCCCGCAAGTAAAATCTTGCGAGCAACTTTTGTAATTCTTTATTTGATTTTTTAAGCCCAAACAAAACTTAATTATATTTGATATTAGAAGATACTCAGCTCAAATTTTTTGCTAAGCATTTCTAATGCTTTAATTCCCGCAACACTGTTGCCTTTTTTATCGAGCGCAGGCGAATATATTCCTATACCCATTTTGTTTGGAACCACCGCCATAATTCCACCGCCGACTCCGCTTTTTGCGGGGACTCCGACATTTATGGCAAATTCGCCTGAGCCATCATACATTCCGCAGGTCATAAGCACCGCATTGGTGTATGTGGCATATTCCTTTTTAAACAGCCTTTGCCCGCTTGTCGGCTCTATGCCCGAGTTTGCAAGGACAAATGCTATCCTCGCCAAATCCTTGACGCTCACCTTTATAGAACAGGCTCTGAAATAGCAGTCAAGCACATCTTCAATGTCATCGTCAATCATTGAGTATGCCTTGAGCATATATGCCAAGGCTCTGTTTTTGTTGCCCGTTGCCTTTTCAGACAAATACACCTGCTCGTCTATTTCGAGCCTCTCGCTGCCTGCCATTTTCCTTGTTAAATCAAGCAAGTGCTCAAACTTTTCTTTATATGTCCTTCCGCAAAGCAGCGTGCACAGCGCTATTGCTCCTGTGTTTATCATAGGGTTAATATGCTCTCTTCTCAAAGCGCGGTCGCTGTAGTTAAAGGCATCAAACGGCTTGCCCGTTGCCTCTACCCCGACAAGGCTGCGAACACGCTCATCACCCTTGTCCATAAGTGCCGCCAAAAGAATAATTGGTTTGACAACGCTTTGCATAGTAAAGCTCTTGTCGCAGTCGCCCGCAGGTTGAGTTATTCCGTCATTAGTCAGCACACATATTCCGAATTCGTTTCTGTCCGCCTTTGCAAGCTCAGGGATATAACTGGCAATCTCCCCGTCCTGCGCAAACCCTTGGCATTCTTTTAATATCTCTTTAAGCTCTTTTTCCATTTCCGATTATCCCAAAAGGGTCCATCTTTCCTTCCCAAGGCTTATTTGTTTTTCTGTATGCAAGCATAGTGTGTCCTCTGAGATGGGTTTTTATTATTTCAGCGCGCCTTATACCTCAAGGCGAAAAAAGAGAAAGGATCGGAACAATAAAATGCATATGAACCGCCAATAAAATTGCAATAACAACAGCTAACAAATTTACTAACAGTGCAATCTTTTTATTTTTTCTTTCGCGATTTCGTTGCATTTATTTAAGTAGCGCATAACCGAACGTTTTCCTACGGCTGTGCTTCCGAATGGGTCGTATTCATGGGCGGCAACAATTCGGTTGATGTCTATACATTTTAGTTTATTTACAGACTCTATATATCGGTCAAAATTTTTAATTCCATTCCTATATTTCCCAATACCATCCAACTGTAAACAATCTCCTGACAACAATGTTTTTGTAAATGTGTCGTAAAAGCCAAAGGAATGTTCCGTGTGTCCCGGTAAATAGATGGCTTTTAGATTCCCAAATATTGTTTTGTCATCAACCAAATCTATTCTATTTGATAAATCAATATTGAAAGATGTGCAAAGCATTGCATTGGGAAAATTTTCAGATAAACGCCTTATTCCACCCGCATGATCGCTATGATTATGAGTTAACAGTAAATACTTTACATCATCATATGGAATATTCATTGTATCAAGAGCAGGAATAATATATTCATCAACATCAGAAGAATAGGTCGCACTATCTATAATTGCAACCCCTTGCTCACATACATAAATATACACCGTTGTTGTTATTTCTTCAAAGGGAATCCGTATTTTGAAAAGCCCATTATCAATCTTGTCAATATTCATATAACACCTGCTTGGTTGTTTTTTGAAATTATACCCCATTCAGCGGTATGGGTGCAAGGGTGAAATCAATGCGAAAGATTATTTGATACACAGCTTAAGGTGTGATGATATCAACAAGCTATAGATAAAGCGTTTGCCCACCTTTAACGCAGTATGTTTTATTTATATGATGAAACCACACATCTATTACAGAGGGATTGTGTATAATGTTTTTGTCAATACTGATTTGAAGGTTTTCGTATGCTTTTGCATAATCGTATATTTCAACATTAGTAGCATACCAGATATCATCTCTTCCGCCAATATACTCGGCAAAATTTTCAATCACTTCCCAATTATCATTATTATCAAACTCATAGCTGTGTCCCCACAAATAAAACAGCCAAATATCGCCGTAATATCTACCCTTCTCCTCAACAAACTTTTTAGCCAGCTCCATAAGTTTAGGGTTGTTGTGATGGCAAGTCGGATTAAGCTCAAGCCAGTTTTCGGGAAACTTGAAACTTTCAGTTGATTTTGTAGTTCTTGAATAACAGATCCCACACTTTCTTAAAGCATCTATCACTTCACCGCTATATGTTCCGAACGGATATGCCATTCCTCTTGCCAATGTACCGTATTGTTGTTCAATATTCCTTCTATCCTCAATAACTTCCGTTAAAATCTCTTCCGTTTTCAGCTTCTCTAAAAAAGGATGAGTCAGGGCATGAACGGCAACCTCATGACCTGAATTTATATATAGTTCTTTCGCTTCCGACAATTTCATTCTACCGTAAAACTTTTCACGCGTTGCTTCTTCCGGCAAATACCGTCCTGTATTTATATTGAAAGTGGCCTTAATTCCATGCTTATTTAGAGTTTTTACTAACCTAATGTCCTGCACAACACCGTCATCGTAACTTAGAGTAAGCACCTTTGACTTGCCGTCTTTTAATTTCATGTACATAATACACACTTCCTTACTCCACTTTAATTAACCTTAATATTATTATATTACAAATGTGATAGCGGTGCAAGTTATTAGTGATATTATATTTTCCCTTAACTGCCCGAAATGCAATGTAACTCGGCGTTAGCCAAATATCACTGCGAAGCAATATAACTCACCAAAGGCGAATATAACTGAAAAAAACTCCTTGAGAAAATCTCAAGGAGTTTTTCTGGGTAGTTTGAACTTAATGACACGAATGAAATGTGCCTGAAAACTGATGGTTTTCTAAATTATAATACTCTTTCTGAAATCATTTTGCAAATTGCAGAAACATTAGCATTTTTAACAAATTCAAACTTTACCTTACCAAGTCCCGAAAACCAAAGTTCTAACTCACTATCTAAATCAAAAACTCCAGCTGTTTCTACTGAAAATGCTTGTATTTTACTGTATGGTAAAGAAGTAAAGTCTTTTTTTGTGCCGGTAAGCCCTTGTACATTTATTGCAATTATCCTTTTGTTTGTAAAAACAACACCATCACGAATGCCTTTAAAGGTAGATAAAATACTTTCTCCATCCGCAAAAGTTGCAGATATTGAAGAAGCGTATGTAGAATTATCTACTGCCTTTAATTTAAAGTAACTTGCATTTTTAAAATCAATCATTTTTATAACCCCTTTCTTTTTGATTATTATAGCATTAGGGAATAAAAAATGCAAGGCAAAGCCTTGCAAAAAAACTTATTACCTCTTACCTATTACTTATTACTTTCCAAAAATCGACCCAAAGATTAGTGAAGAGTGAAAAAGTAAAATCCCGCCCTCTTTCGAGAACGGGATTTTTGGGTAGTTTGAACTTAATGACACGAATTATATGTATCTGAAAACCGAGGACTTATCTTAATTATGTAATATTTCTTTTATGTGTTTCGACAAATTTTCAAAATAATACTCAAAGCCCTTATCGTTTGGATGGAGTCTCAAATCGGCAAACAAATCTACATTTTGCGGAACAAATTCAAATCCGTGAATTACCGAAGCGTTTTTAAAATCAGCTACTTGTTTTTCAACGATTTCACCCACGCATCTAAAATCACCAAAGGGTCTGCTCTCGTTCATATCCTTGCGCCATATTGGTGTGATTACAAAAATTTTAGCATTTGGATAGTGACTGCTTAAATTACAAAGAATTTCTTTACAGTTTTGCGTCAAATTTTCCTTAGTAGACCTGTTCCAATCATTTGAGCCATACGAAATTAAAATATAATCAGGTTCAAAAGTTTCCTTTTCTTTTGCGAGCTCAGGAAAGTAAATTTCGCCACCAATCGCCTTATTATACTCCTCAACATCAAGCATATTTGCAATTTTGGAAATATACCTATTGCTTGGATATAGCGCATCATAGCCCTGGGTGATTGAATCACCAAAAACAAGCATTTTTTTACTGAGTTTGACAGGTTTAATAAAAGAATCGTCATCAATAATAAGCTCTTTTATTGTGGCCTTGACCGACCAGGGAAAATAGATCAAAACCTCTTTTTCTCCCGTTCCTAAGTAAAACTTTTTAGAAAAATCACCAAATGAAAATTGGGTTGCGGTATAATTGCCTGACAACTCCGATTCGCAGAAATTTTTAATATCGTCTATTTTTTCACCGTTTACAAATACTTCAAAAGCAAAATAACTTCTGGTACTGCCATTGGTAACATCTACGTTTAAAAAGAGTGATTGACTGTTAGTACGAAAACGCATTTTCACGCCTGATGTACAAAAGGTTTTTAAATAAAAACTGGTATTTCTATTCTTGTATAATTCCTCTTGGTGCTTCGTAAAACGATAGAAGTGAAAAGCGTTATCATTTTCTTCAATTCTAACCGCACCTGTAGTTATGTTCTTGATTTGTGATAAATTTAATTTCATAAAATCTCCACCTTTAAGCGTATTATAGCATAAAAGCGAAAATAAATCAATGCGAAGCATTGTATTTATAATTCGTGGCGAAGCCACACCACACTTATTACCTTTTACTTATTACTTATTACTTCCCAAAAATCCCGTGAAAGACTTTATTTGAAGTAAGAGTGAAGAGGTAAGAAGTAATAAGTAAAATCCCGCTCACTTACGTGAGCGGGATTTTTGGAGCTGCTAACCAGAATCGAACTGGTGACCTCATCCTTACCAAGGATGTGCTCTACCGACTGAGCCATAGCAGCAAACCACTTACATATTATATTCAATTTAAAGTGGCTTGTCAAGATATATTTTATTTTTTTGAGAAAAATCTGTTATATCAGATTTATTCCCCTTGAATATAGCGGTCTATAGCCTCGGCAGCGGCTTTTCCCGCTCCCATTGCGAGAATAACAGTAGCAGCGCCCGTTACGGCATCGCCGCCGACTACTGCGACCTTTTTAAGTCCGTCTATATGAGTGGCATTGCCGAGAGGACCTAAAAAGTCGCTTATATACTCGCCCTCGTTTTTATGATTTTATACATATTTTCATAAGCCTTTTTTCGGATTAAATAGAAAATATAGCAACAATAACTTTTTGTTTTCAACCATTGTTTTAGCTTAATTTGCCGCCCCAACCTTTTCGCGTCTTGGCTGTTTTATTTTATAAAGCTCCTCGGCGGCAAGGCGAGCCTTTGCAACCGAAACGCCTTTGTCTTTGGGAAAGCAGTAATACAGGCAGTCGCGCGTTCCGATGCATATTACGTCGCCTATCTCATACCAGAAATAGTCGGCATTAAGTCCATATGAGTAAAGCGGCTTTTGGGTATAACTCAGCTTGCCGCCGCAGCCCTCTAAGGCAAAGCCGTTTTCATCGTGGCGAAGCACTCCGTCGCCTACCATATAGAGAGCCTTGTGGTCTACAAGAACGCCGATATCCACCTCGGTTTCAAGGCTGTAATCCCTGCTCTCAAGCTCATTTTTAACGCACTCTCGCTGCCAGGCATACCAATCGGGAATGTGCGAAAACTCGGTTTCGCCATTTTGAGCCTCAAGCTCTCCAAGGCTATTTAGATGGTACTTCTTTCCACATTTTTTGCAGGTAAGTTCTGTCCCCTCGCTCTGCATACCGCCCTCTTTTCCGCAGGCAGCACATTTGTAGAGTATGCGCTCAAGACCCTCTGCGCGAAACGGCTCATTTATCTCAATATTGTTTTCCTTTTGCCACTTAAAGCCATCAAATGCAAAGGCGTCGTCGAGAATTTTATCAATTTCCTCAACTGATTTTTCGGCTATCTGCTCGCGGGTTAAGAGGCAACAGACCTCGGCGCTGACCTTTACTTTTCTCAGCCTTAAGCCGTTATACAGCGGGTCGCGCGAAAAGGCGCCGCTTGTTATAATGCTAATAACGGGAACATCCAGCCGTTTTAAAAGCGCGCCTAAGCGGCGGGGCAGGGCTGTGGCGGTACCGTCAAAGCTGTAGCCCGCCTCAGGGTACATAAGTACGCTTGTTTTGTTTTCCTTTAAGGCATACTGCATATTGCGGATAAGCTGCGTATCGCTTACAAACTTTGTTGTGGGTGTGCATCCGATAAGGCGCATTAAAAGCTCCTTGCCGACAAACCCATCCGATGTGCAGACGATATTATATGCGCGCGGATATAAAATTCTTGATGCGATTTTAAGATCAATAAAGCTTGAATGGTTCATTAAGATAAGGCACGGCTCGCTTTTGCCAATCTTATCCATTCCTTTTTCGGTATAAGAAAATCGGGTCGCCCACAAATCGGGCAGAGCAAGAACACGGATAAGAGTTCTGAAAAGGATATTAGGCTTTAATGGCTTGTGCTTTTTTGCGCGCGGCAGAGCGTAAGCCTTTTCAAAATCCATTTTTTTAGTTTTAATTTTCATATAAATCTCCCGCAATTTTATAACTTTCAAGAATCCTTCAATATTATATATAAAAACGCGCCGTCTTGCAAGAGGTAGCTTTTTACATAGCAGTTTTCTTGACAGCATTGGCGGCGAGGTCTATAATAATTTCATATAAAAACCATCTTAAGGGAGCATTAAAAGAGTGAAAACAGAGCTTTATCTCATTCGCCACGGCGAAAGCCTTGGAAATCGCGACCGCCGATTTCTCGGTCATACCGACCTTGATCTGACCGAGCGCGGCTACGAGCAGGCAAAATGCGCCGCAGCCTTTTTTGAGAAGATACCTATAGACGCAGTTTATTCAAGCGACCTTCTACGCGCCTTTAACACCGCAAAGGCGGTCGCAACTTCAAAGGGGCTTACCGTTGTACCCGAAAAGGGTCTGCGCGAAATTTTTGCAGGGCGCTGGGAGCTTATGGCCTATGATGAAATTCCCCTATCGTTTCCAAAGCTTTGGTCGGACTGGCAAAACGCAAATGTCCCCGACCTGCGCGCCCCCGAGGGCGAAAGCTTTTCTGAGCTTCTTGAGAGAGTTGAGCATACCCTTTTGCGCATCGCAAAGGAAAACGAGGGAAAGAGTGTTGCCATAGGTCTGCACGCAACTCCTATTCGCCTTATGATGAACAAGCTTTCAGGCAGAGGCATTGAAAGCCTTTATATGACCCCTTGGGTCGCAAATGCTTCGATTACCAAGCTCACCTTTAAAGACGGTGAGTTCTCGCTCGACTTCGCAAACGAATGTGCTCATCTGGGCGCTATCAAGACCTCACTGCCCTCCGGCATTTGAAAATAAGCTTAAATATAACTGAGGCACACTTCCTTACGGAGTGTGCCTCAACGAATGTCTATTTTTTTGTAGATTGCACTGATTTGGATGACAATGCATCGGTATTACTTTTTTAGATGCCTGCTCACATCTTCTTTCTGCAGCCATCAATCTGTATATTTTGCCCTGAAATATAACTCGCCTCATCACTTGCTAAAAAGCAGATTAGGTTTGCATTTTCGCGATCGGTACCCGTGCGCCCCATAAAGCTCAGCTCGGACGGCTGGTAATAATCTATATCCTCGTTTTGAGATGAGCTCACGCTGCCCGGCGAAACACAATTAACCAGCACTCCCTTATCCGCCACCTCTTTGGCTAACGCTTTAGTCATTGTAATAACTGCGCCCTTTGTTGCAGAATAGTGTACCATATTTGCGTTTCCGTAAACACCTGCGACAGATGACACGTTAATGATCTTGCCGTAATGGTTTTCAATCATGCTACCGATTACTGCTCTCGTACAGTAATACACGCCCATAATGTTTACGTCAATATATCGTTTCCACAAATCCGAAGATGATTCCGCAAATTTGGACCTATCCCGCCACAGCGCGGCATTGTTCACAAGGATGTCGATTTTTCCGAAGTGTTTGATTGCATCAAAAGCAACTTCATTTACACGATTTTCATCGCTGACATCACATTCATATGTTAAGACTCTGCACCCACATTTTTTTGTTTCTTCGCTGACAGCCAGAAGTTTTTCAGCATTCACATCCAACAAAACCAAATCAGCTCCCTGCTCTGCAAGGCAAAGAGCCACTGCTCTGCCTATTCCAACCGAAGCTCCTGTTATCATTGCAACTTTTCCCTGAAATTTCATAACAACTCCTCCTTTTTGATTAAGCATAACATTCGAAATCTTCAAATTCAATGCTTATAATGATGTGCTGTTTAGCATTTTCGAAACAAATATCTATATTATGAGCGAAAATACATCATATTCTTGACTATTATGAATTTAAATGGTAGTATAAAACGGGTGAGGGAAATGAATAACAACAATATCAGAATCGAACAGTTTAAGAATATTTCCTATGTGAAAGATAAAAAAGGACGTATCTTAACCTTTCATTCGCGCTATGCAAGTTGTTTTATCATTACTTTAAAAGGAAGACTTAAGTTCACTTTTGATGACAAGATTATCATAACCGATCATACCCAGGGACTTTTCATTCCCGAGGGAATGGCTTACATCAATGAGTGCCTTGAGGATGCAGCAAGCATTTCTGTAAACTTTCAAATAGCAGAACCGGCCACGTCTCCACGCATATTAAATGGAATGAGTGAGGTGCTGGCAATGGACTTTTATCAGGAGATCTGTCGTAAAGCATATGAAAACACAGAAATTGCACAATACTATCTATTGTCAAAACTGTATCAACTTGCCCTCCTGCTTTTCCAGAACGATTCACCGAAAAGTATTAAAGAAATTCTTGCAAAAAAAGCCTGCTCCTATATTCAAAGTGAATTTTCAAGATCGGACTTACAGATAGATGATGTGGCAAGGTTTTGCAATATTAGCGCAGTTTATCTGCGAAAAATAATGAAAGAAATCTATCATAAGACTCCCTTTGAGCTGTTGACTGAACTTCGAATGAAAAAGGCATATGAAATGCTTATGGAAAAAATGTCCGTTAAAGAAATTGCTTTAACGGTGGGATACTCGGATATTTATCAATTCAGTCGTGCCTTTAAACGTCATTTCGGACACACGCCTACTACAGTTTCCAAATGACACGAAAAGACCTGCAATCCCGAATGGGATCGCAGGTCTTTTAAAATTAATTGTCATAGTTATTACAGATTATTATTTTTGCACCAGGCGTTGCTTTTTACTATGGGTTATCGCTTCGCGCCGCCTCGTGGTTCCCGAAAAACCCTGCGGCGAGCTCTCGGGCTCATAACCCTCGCAAGCATTTGGGGCAAGCTGTACCGATTTAGATATCGATATTCGATACTTCTTGATTGATTTTTTCTGCTTTAAGGCTTACCTCATCCAAACAAATACGGCATCCTACCTTTAGTTTTTGTTTCACAAATAAATGTGTATCCAGAATTTGTGTCAATGCTTAAATCGGCTCCGCGACTTGCAGTTACAATCACTAATTTGTCCATATTTTCGCCCGCAAAGCAACAACTAGCAGGAATTTTTGCAGGAACGCTTATATATTCTTTGATTTGCATATCAGCAGTATCTACCACCGCAATGTGGCTCTGTTTCCAACAAGCAACATAAAGAAAATCGTTTTGATCTATTGTAAAACCGTCTACACCTTTCACCCTTATCTCTCTACCTGTAAATGAGATTTCACCTTTTTCTTTATCAAAATCATATTCCTTGATTATTCCTGTGGCACTATCGGTATGATAAAACCGTTTTTCATCTATGGACCAATCAAAACCATTTGAAAGAATTAGTCCGTCAAGCAAAATTTTCACTTCGCCGTTTTTATCTATACTGTAAAGCTTGCCGTTTATCTCATCGCCTGTTCCAAAACGCTTACTGCTTTGAGTCCCAATATAAAATCTCCCGTCAGGTCCTACCTTTGCATCATTTCCAAACTCTATTTTATATTTTTCGGTATCATAAAGTGGTGTGCGGGTATTGTCATCATTTAATTTAAATGCACCGTCCGCACAAGAAATAAGCATTTCACCTTTCTTTGAGAAGCCCATAGCCACCACACCAAAGGGGAGTTTTCTGGTTGTTACTTCCCCTGTTTTAATATCTATTTCAAGAATTTCATCAGCATAACCGTTTACCTGATATAGCTTATTGTTAAATTTATTCCAAATTGGACCTTCGCCTATGATACAATGCTTATTGGATAATATTTTCATTTTATTTCTCCTCACAATAGTCCGTTTTCCTTCTTCTTTAAGATTCGTCTTTTGTAAGTCTGTTTTGAATAATTGCTTCTGCCGCCCGAATTTGTTCGTCCGAAGGTAATATTTTAGGCAAAGTATTTTCCATACCGAGTGCATCATACTTTGAGCCGGCATAATTATGATATGGCAAAACCTTTACTGCTTTTATGTTTTTTACTGTTCTTAAAAACTCGGCAATTTTTTCAATTTGGTCAGAGTTGTATTCAGGCACATATGGTACTCTTACTTCAATAGTTTTACCGAGAGAGTCTATATACTTAATATTTTCTAAAATTAGTTTATTAGACTGTCCTGTGCATTTAATATGTACGTCTTCATCAATCGCTTTTACATCATAAAGAAAAGTATCGGTATATGGTAAAACCTTATCAATAGCCTCTTTTGGCACAAAACCGCAAGTGTCAACTGCCGTGTTGATGCCATTCTCTTTTAATACCCTTAAAAGTTCAGCACAAAAGTCAGCCTGACAAAGACATTCTCCACCTGAAAGAGTAACGCCGCCACCGCTTGTATCGTAAAAATCTTTATCCTCTAAAAGCACAGGCAGCAATTCTTCTACCGTCATTTCTTTGCCGTACAAGACCTTTGCCTCACCAAGGCAGCCCTCAGTGATAAACCCTTCTTTTTGACATTCACCGCATCCGATACATTTGTTTTTGTAAAAGGCAATCTGCGGTTTAAAAGAGATGCTTTCGGGGTTGTGACACCAAATGCATTTTAGCGGACAGCCCTTAAAAAATACAGTAGTCCGTATTCCGTCACCATCGTGAACGGCAAAACGCTTTATATCTGAAATTAATGCTTTCATTGTATATTCTCCGCTCTTAGAATATAAGCATCCTGCTCTTTTTTACTCATATTGTTCCAAAGAACATTCCAACCACAAACTCTTACCTGCAAGTTTTTATATTTATCGGGATTCTTTTGTGCATCAAGAAGCATTTCTTTATTAAAAATATTAAAGTGAATTGAGGCACCGCCTTTTTTCATATATGTCTGCAAGACATTATATAAAATCTCCAGACCATCCTCACCCTGCACAGCGGACGGGTGTAGCATTACATCTAAGCAGGTACCCGAATCCGCAAGACTTAAATCCATATTTGTTGCCGAGGCGATCAGCGCGGTAATGCCGTTTTTGTCCATACCCGCCGTAGGTGAGGCGTTTTTGGAGGTTTCGTCTCCATGCTTTCTTCCATCAGCAGTGGCCTCGGTTCTTCTGCCCTGACCTATATAGGCACGCGCAGAATGAAGCTCATATTCAAAATTGCCTCCATGACAATTTTTAAGACCTGAGAATTGCGCCGAAAAAAGTTGATGTATGGCGTTAGCGTAGCTGTCAGCCAATTTATCACCATTGCCGTATTTGTGCTTGCAGTTTAGCGCTTTTAGGCGTAGTTTTTCGTAGCCAACCCAGTTGTTTTGTAGCGCCTGTTTAAGCTCTTTGAGTGTGGTCTCGCCTTTTTCAAAAACCAATTCGTAAACGGCCATAAGTGCATCGGTAGCACTACCCAAGCCATTGAGCCACATACTAGATACATTGTTTATACCGCCGTTATTTGCATCAATCATCTTCTCTACACATTGCGGTATGGTCGCCGAATACAAAACAGAGGGATTAACTCGATTAACGTGTGTTTCAAAAACTAATATACCCTCGAGTGCACGCCTAACAACATACACAAATTGACGCCTGTATGCCGAATAAAACTCCTCAAAGCTTTTAAACTCGGCTACATCGCCGGTTTCTACGCCTAATTTAATACCAGTCAGCAAATCGACACCATTATTAAATACTAACGCAACCGGTTTTAAAGCGTTTACAGTATTAAAAGATATACACAATGTGTCGGCCTTTGTAACATATTCATAGCATCCTTTCACTACCGAGTCGAGCGCCCTTTCATAAGTTGCACCCTGACGCATAAGCGCCTTAACTATGGTTTCTTCATTACAGAAAACAATGCTATTGGAGCCGTGGCGAATCATTTCAAGCGCCTTTAGGATAAAATCCTTTGGGGTATTGCGGTTCACTTTAATCTGTATTTTCGGGTTATAAATATCAAGCTCATCATATACATCCAAAATTAAATAAGTCAATTCATTGACCTTGGTGCTGCCATCGGGGTTGGTACCCGCAAGGTACATAGGCTGACCCCAGTAGTTTCCCATAGCAGAAAACTGCAAAAGAAAATATACAATAAAGGTTGCAATTTCTTCCTCAGTGAAGGTACCGTTTTGGATGTCTTTTTTATAAAAAGAATAAAGCGTTGCATCAAGACCATAGCCTAACGAGCGTACTTGATAATGGTCAATACTTTCGCTAATCATAAAGTATAAATAAATCATCATCAGTGCATCGTATGTGGTTTTTGGGGCGCCGCTCCAAAGGTTTTTAAGCGATTCGGAAATTCTTTTTTGCTTATCAGAGCTTTTAGTGAGTGAATAGTTATATAACCTGTCTATAAACCTTAAAATTGCTTCATACGTAATGGTCAATGCCGCAAAGAATTCCTTTTGCTCTTCACTCAGTTCGTGTTTATCATTCAACGCATCGTATGAAGCCTGCGCACGAGCCAAAATGCCTCTGAAGCCGAGTTTCATCAAAGAGTTATAATCCGGAACAGTATGGTCAAAATCAAGGTGCAGGTTCACAGTACCCGTCGTTGAATAATCATTAATGTAATTGCTGCCAAGCGCCTCTTTAGTCTCTTCGTATGCCTGCTGATGCCACGGATTGATTGTGTGCGCATCAATTAATCTACCCCAAGAATAAATCCCTGGGAAATAGTCATTTTCATTAACATCAATTCGCGTATTATCAAGAACATACTCGACAGTCCTCGCCTTTATAATATAGCGAGATTTACCTTCTAACTGCTTAACAAGCTTTGCAAGACCTGTATTAATTTCATTATCGCTAAGCCCGGTTGCCGAATCATACTCGTATCCATGGTATTGCCTATGACGAAAAGCGTTGAAGGATTCATTAGTATTATGATATTTGTTTTCAATATAAGCCCTGTCTTGCTCAGGTAAGATAAAAGAATAATTTTTCATGTGTTCCTCCACTATTTTTTTCATCTAAAATATACATTATTTGCAATGCTCTGTAAATAAATAAAAAAAACAATTATTACTTTTAGAACATAAAATCATTGCATTTTCATAACTTTTGATGTAATATATATTTGGTGATGCAAATGAAGATAACCGATGTTGAGTTAAATATAAATTCCATACTTGATGTTAAGAAAGGCAGAATACGGCCATCTTCCCCTAAGTGCAGTGCGCGCCATAGTGATTGCTTTGCTTGTGTGCTTACAGGCAGCGCGGAATATATTTTAGACGGCAAAACCAATATCGCTCGGCCCGGCGATATTATTTTTCTATCACACAACAGCAATTATTCAATAAAGGTAACCGATGAAAACTATACCTTTATTTTTATTGATTTCTTTTTTGAAAACGCATCAAATACGGTTTTTACAAATGAAATCTATAACCTCAAAAATTTTTCTGTTTTAAAAAGCAGTTTTGAGAGAATATATCATTTTTTCAATACAGGCAATTTTTCAGACAAAATCTATTGTAAATCTATCATTTATAATATCTATTCGGAGATTGTAAAATCCTATTTTTCACAGTATATATCACACGATAGACGAAAACAGATAGAACAAATCGCAACATATATTCACGAAAATCTATCAGATAGCGACCTATCCATCAAGAAATTAAGCAAAATGTGCAATATTAGCGAAGTGCATTTCCGCAGAATATTTTCTTGTATATATCATATTTCTCCCATAAAATTCGTTACTCTCGCCAGAATAAACAAGGCAAAGGAGCTTTTACTTTCAGAGACCTGTAGTATTGCCGAAGTTGCAGAAAAATGTGGATTTCAGAACCACTATTATTTTTCAAAGGTTTTTAAATCCGAAACCAATATGACCCCCCGCGACTTCAAAAGATTTTATTCATCAAATTTGTAAACCAACTCTCCGTTACCGCTTACTGCAGAAAATTACAGCACCGTATTTGCTACTGTTCTTTACCTGTTCTAAAAGATAAAAACGAAATCCCGAAACCGCCCAGGTTTCGGGATTTTTCGCGCCGATATCTTTTTCGGTTCGCATTGTTGGCACGTCGCACCGATTTAGATATCGGTGTGAAACCGTTTGATAATTGGAATTGACTTAACTGTTTTCGGCAATCCATTTCTTTGACCAAGTAAACAATGTTTCGGACATCACGTCAAATTCCACCGTTCCACCATTTTTCAAAGTCATAAATGTTTCGATAATGGCCTGTTCATCAAAAGATACAACTTGGAGCAATTCTTTTTGATGCTTAATATAGTTTCCGGTTTGCTTGAAGGCAATTGCCTGAACAACGAAGGATGCAGATTTATACAGCCCTCGTAAGATATCTTCGCTCTTTTCATGGAGCATATTGTGAACACATCCGTGGTATATATTACAGACACCAATTTTGATTGCTCTGTTCACAGCACTTTCGTCAATAACTGCCATCACTTCATCAAGGCTTCCCTTGATTGGTGTGGTGTCATGGCAAAACTGGAACAGATCAGACGTCTCCCAATTCATAAGATCGTCTTTGCCGGAGAGAAAACCACAAATAAGTTCTCTATGCGAAAGAGAATCCAACATTATGTTATAAGTTTGAATATCCATAGCGGACAATTCATCCAAAATGACGACAACATCAATGTCGCTGTTTTCGGTTGCTTCGCCCCGACCGTAACTGCCTTGCAATCCAACAAACCATACACGTGCTCCAAACGTATTATTTAAAGTTTGCAAGAAGTTTTGTATCCACATAGTAATATCTATCATTTTAGCTACCTCTTCAAGTTCTTAATTTCCGCCTAATATCGCCTTGATATTTGGTTCAAGTCCTCCCCAAAAGCCTTTTAGGGAGGAAGATATCTATAAAATTCAACTGCGAAAAAACGCATAGAAAAAGTCCGAAACCGCTATGGTTTCGGACTTTTCTGCGCCGATATCTAAATCGGTTCGCATTGTTGGTTGCGGAGGAAGGACAGATGCCAACGACCTTCGGGTTATCTTTTGAAGGCAGAGCCTTCAAAAGCCGCCTTGTGGTACCCGAAAAAGCCTGCGGCGGGCTACCGCCCTTATTCCTTGCCTTTTTCGACCACTGCGGTGCCGTTGCGTCGCCTTATTCCGCTCTGCGGCGGCGACACATCAGCCCCAACGAGCACCGCTCGTCGTTCTCATAACCCGAACAGATAAGCGGAACAAAGTCTCTCCCAAAACAAAAAATAACGGATACCCATTAGGGTCGTACCCTAAAGGACAGTTCTTTCGCAGGATATGGCATAGCCCACACGGGCTATGCCTTTTTCCTTTATTCAAGCGGATTTCAGCGG